>NZ_JACGBH010000005.1:0-106609 GCF_020138295.1 Campylobacter sp. Cr9
TTTTAATAAATCTCCTAAATTTTCATCAAAATCTTTATTTTCATTTGTGCTGCAAATTACCCAACCTAACTTATCATACACTACACAAATTGCATTTTTATCGTGATTTTCAAAAGTATATTGAATAGTTTTAAAGCCATTTTTATCTTTTGCTTTATTTAATTCTTCTTTAATTGTTTCTATAACTGGATTTTTCTTTAATTCATAATCTGGATTTGAATGTATTGTGAATTGATTATGTTTATCAAACGCAAAAATCGCATTTGTAGCTGAATATTTAAGTTTTAAAATATTATCTTTTAATGGTTTTAAAGTTAAATCTCCACCAACTACACCTATTATTTTTCCATCTTTTTTAACAGGTGCATAAATTGTAGCTACAACTGTTTTTAATCTATCATCAAAATAAATATCATCGCTTAAACCTACTTCCTTAGCATTTAAAGCTTCTTTAAACCAACCACGACCTCTAGCATCAAAACCATCAATTATATTAGCTGGAGTTTTTACATCAGCTTTATAAAAAGTCTTTCCATCTTTTACTTTTGCAAAATATAAAGCATTAAGACCTGAAGCAGAATATAATAAATTAATTCTTCTTAAAATCATATCTTCATTTGCATCTATATCTATTTCTTCAATAGCTTGAGCAAACTTAGTTGTAAAATTCATTTTACCTGCAAAATAAGCATCAATATAAAGCATAGTAGCTTCAAGAGTTTTTTGCTTGCCATTGTTTGAATACTCAATCGCATCAAACTTTGAACTATTATAGTTCATAACACCAAGAAAAATAAAACATATTACTAGCGGCACACTCACTAGCATTGGAATTTTGTTTGTTAATTTCATGATAGTCCTTTCATCAAAATTATTTAAAATTGATTATAAAATCAATGTATTAATTTAATCTTAATTATATTATTTATTTGTGTTTTTAAATACTAAAATAAATTCGCTTCCTTTGTTTGGTTCTGAATTAAGCATTATTTTAACTTTATGAATTCTTGCGATTTTTTTAACTATTGAAAGCCCTAAACCTGTGCCTTTTATGGCTTTATTACGACTTGTATCTTGTCTAAAGAATCTTTCATATATTCTATTTTGAATATCTTTAGAAATCCCTATACCTGTATCTTTTATAGATACAATAATTCGCTTTTTTTGAAATTTTGAACTTATAAAAATTAATCCATTATCAATATTGTATTTAATAGCATTGTCAATGATATTATAAAACATTGTCTTTATTAGCTTTTCGTTAGCAAAGAAAGCAAAATCGTTAAAATCTAAATTAATTTTAATATTCTTTTCTTTTAATTTAAACTCTAATTCTTTTATGATTTGCTCTAAAATATCTTTAATATTTACACTTTTCATATCAAAATTATTTACTTCATCTAAAAAAGAAAGCTTAATAATCTCATCTATCATTTCAAGCAAAGCACTTGATTGATTATAAATAGTATCAATGAATTGCTTTTCATCTTCTTTTTTTACTAAATTATTCTTAAGCATTTCAGAACTTAACATTATTGAAGTAAGCGGTGTTTTTAACTCATGAGTTACATTAGCACTAAACTCAGCTCTTATCTTTTTAAATTGTTTATTATGCTCTTTTACCTGAGTTAAAAATGTTTTTAATTCACTACAATTAAAATCCTTATCAAGCTCGTTAATATCTAATTCTAACAAAGGCTTTACTATTATTTTACTAATATAAAAAGCTAAAATTAAACCAAATACAACAACACATAAAAACGCAATAAAAATACTTTCTAATACAAATTCACTATTATGAACGATATATAAAACAAAAGCTTGTAATAAAATAAGTAAAAAAGATGAAATCAAAAAAATAGCAAAAAATATCCTAGTTCTCATCGCTTAATTTATACCCTACTCCACGAATTGTTATTATATATTTTGCATAATCTTTTAATTTATTTCTTAAAGTATTAATATGAATATCTAGCGTTCTACTAGAAATATTAGCTCCCCAAATCTCTTTTAAAATATCCTCTTTTTTAAGGCATATATTTTGATTTTTTACAAGATGAGTGAGTAATTCAAATTCTTTTAAAGTTAAATTAATTTCTAAATCATCAATACTTACATTTCTTGTTTTTAGATTAATCTTTAGATTTTTAAAAACAATCTCGCTACCAAAGTCAATTCTTCTTAAAACATTTCTAATTCTTGCTAAAAATTCTAAAATAGAAAAAGGCTTGCAAATATAATCACTTGCCCCCATATCAAGACCTTTTACCTTATCGCTTTCATTATTTAAAGCACTTAATAAAATAACTTCTATATTTTTTGTTTTTTCATTGCTTTTAATATTTTTTAAAACACTAAAGCCATCTTCACAAGGCAACATAATATCAAGGATTAAAATATTTGGTATTTGTATTCTCAAAGCTTCATAAAGTTCTTTAGCATTTTTAAAACCTTTTGCTTTAATATTTGAGCTCTCAAGTGCATATTTTACTAAGTCATTAATGCTAGAATCATCTTCTAAAATATAAACAAGCATAAGCTAATTCCTAATTCAAATTCTTTTTAAAAATCTTACATAAAATAAGTTAGTTTTCTAACTTGAGATTCATTATTAATTTAAATAAATTTTAAATATTATTTAAATTTTGGTTTGTTTATCAAAAAAAATTACAATTCTTCCACTTTTTTAACAAAGGAGACAAAATGAAAAAAGTATTATTAAGTTTAGCAGCGTTATCTTTATTAAGCACTGCAGCAATGGCAAGTGATGGAGCAGCTTTATATAAAAAATGCGTTGCCTGTCATGGAAAAGCAGCTGAGAAAAAAGCTCCAGGTGCAGAAGTTATCATCAATACTTTAGATGAAAAAACAATTTTAGAAGCATTACAAGGTTATAAAGCTGGAACATTTGGTGGTAAAGCTAAGAAAAATATGGAATTACAAGTTAAAAATCTTAGCGATGAAGATATGAAAGCTTTAGCTGCTTATATCGTAACTTTAAAATAATTCTTAAGTTCAGGAGTAATCCTGAACTCTTATACAAACTTTAAAATTATATTCATTACAAACATACAAATAAAAGCATTCAGAATACTTGTTAAAATAAGTAAAGGCCAATATTTTTTAGCAACTCCAGCAACTCCTAGTAATCTTCCTAAATACTGAAGCTGAGCTCCCATTAAAAATATTGCAGGTAGTATGATAGTAACTTGAACTTCATTTAAAATCCCACTTTTATATAAATTAGCAGCAACTCCAACACCAGCTGATGAACTAAGCCAAGCTGATAATAAAACGGTGATTGATTCTCCTGGTAAGCCAAAAACATTCATAATCACACCACAATAATCACCCAAAATTTTCATAATTCCTAAAATCTTTAGCATTTCTGCAATTATATAAGCCATTAAAACATTAGGAATTAAACTATAAATAGCGATATTAAAGCCTTTTTTAGCTCCAACTATAAAAATATCTAATGGATTTTTGCTCTCGTTATTCATTCAAAATCCTTTCTATAAAATGTATTTAGCACAATTCTTACAAAAATTGCTCCAACGAATTTGAGTATAAACATAACAACAAGTGGTATTAAATTAATGCAAACTAATTGACCTAAAAGCGCTGAACCTATTGCAAAAAAGTTATTAATCATTCCAGCACCACTATATTGCCAAGCAGCAATTACTATTAAATCTTTATCATTTATATAGTTTTTCTCCCTTGCTTCTTTACTCATAGCAGCTCCTGCATCAGTGCTTTGTAAATCAGTAATTAGTATAAGCCCACATAGACCTGGAACTCCTAAAATCGGCTTTAAAATAGGATTTAATAATTTTTGAGCAGCTTTTATAGCACCATAATGCTCCATTACTTCAATAACTCCAAGCGCAAGCATTACAGCAGGAATTAAACTAAAAGCGAATAAAAATCCAGCTCTAGCACCAAATCCACCACTACCAACAAATGTTGTGCCTTTAGCACCATCAACTCCTTTTACAACAGCACCAAAATTACCTGTTAAGGTGTTAAAATCAAATGCTTTTAACATATCATGGCCTGCTAAAAGTCCTGAAAAGAACAAAACCAAAAAGATTAAAGCAAGATAAGCACCTGGCTTTACCTTTCCTACTTCAAATTCCGTAGCTTTTTGCATACTTTCTCCTTTAAAAAGATTAAGAATTCTATTCTACAATAATTTTTAAGATTAGTAATAAAAATAAAGGAGTTAATATGGAAGTTATAAAACATTATGAATATTTACACGAGATTCCAGAGCTTGGATTTAATGAATTTAAAACAAGTGAATATTTAAAAACCACACTTAAAAACGCAGGATTTAAAATACAAGAATTAGACAAAACTGGCTTTTATACAGAGCTTGGCAGTGGTGATGAAATCATAGGTCTTAGAGCTGATATTGATGCTTTAGGGCATATTATAGATAATATTGCCTGTGCAAAACACACTTGCGGACACGACGCTCACATGTCAATGCTACTTTGTGCAGCCTTAAAAGCAAAAGAGCAAAATATCGTTAAAAATAAAAAAATAAGATTTATCTTCCAACCTGCAGAAGAACTTGGAAGTGGAGCTTTAAAAATGATTGAATTAGGAGCTTGCGATAATCTTAGTGCAATTTTTGGAATGCATATTCGCCCTATTCAAGAATGCCCAAGCCCTAAAGCAATCGCTTCAATGTATTATGCAGCAAGTGCAGCGATTAAAATAGATATAGTAGGCAAGGCTGCTCATGGAGCAAGGCCACATCTTGGAATTAATGCAATTGATATAGGAGTTAGCATAATTGATTTAGCAAGAAAGATTTATATAGATCCAAATAAACCTAGCAGCATAAAGGCTACAAGATTTATTTGTGATAGTGGAGTAACTAATTCAATTCCTAGTGAGGCTACTTTAGTATTTGATTTAAGGGCTCAGCATAATGAAAGCATGCAAGAAATGAAAGAAAAGCTTGAAAAAATCATCATAAATATGGCTAATACATACGATGCTAAAATAAATTATGAATACCTAATCAATATTCCTGCAGCTATAATTGACAAAAAACTTGCAAAAATCTGTGAAGAAGTGATTGTGGATACTTTAGGAGAAGACAATTTAATAAAAGAGCAATTCACACCTGGTGGAGAAGACTTTTTCTTCTATCCTATAAAACTAGGCATTCCATCGGCATTTATGGGGCTTGGAGTTGATTGCTCACCAGGGCTTCATCATCCACAAATGCAACTTAATAAAAACGCTTTAGAAAACGGAGTAAATCTATGGCTAAATTTAATCAAAAAATTAGAGAATTTGAAATAGGAATTAGATGAATTATAAATTAGGCATTATTTTATTAATTGATATATGTATTTTACTATGGCAAAATAGTTTTTTAAGCATTAGTATTTATGAACTAAATGAGCTTAGTTCAAGTAGTTTAAATGGCTTATTTGCTAACTTTGCCTTAAGTGTTTTTGGCACGGAATATATAAGATATGCTTATATTATTTTGCATATTTTAAGCAATATTTTACTATATAAAATCTCAATTAAATACCTTAAAAATAATGCCTATTTAGCTAATATTATTTTTAATCTTACTCCAGGAAGCCTAGCTTCTGCATTGCTAATAAACCCTGCTGGGCTTATTATATTTGTTTCATTGCTTCTTACTTATCTTGCGTTAAATAAGAAATTTTATATATTTTATGGGGTTTTAATAGCTTGTGTTTATATTGATAAAGCAATGATTTCATTGTTTATTGCTTGTATATTTTATGCATATTTTAATAGATTATCAAAATTATTAGTCTTATCAATTTTATTAATGTTTGCAACTTTTATAATCTATGGATATGACTTTTCTGGTAAGCCTAAAGGATATTTTTTAGATTCACTTGCGATTATGTCGGCTGTTTTTTCTCCGCCATTATTTTTGTATTTTTTCTATACGATTTATTATATTAGCTTTAAAGGTAAAAAAGATTTACTTTATTGCATAAGTGCAAGTGCTTTTATAATTTGCCTTATTTTATCATTTAGACAAAAGCCTGAAATTGCTGATTTTTTACCATTTTTATTACCTGCAATACCTTTGATTATTGCTAATTTTTTAAACTCTTTTAAAGTGCATTTACCACAATTTAGAGCTAAACATAATGTTATTTTATTTTTTATATTAACTTCTTTAGTAATTAGCTTTTTGTTTTTAATATTTAATCCATTTTTATATAGATTTATTGATGAAAACGAACATTTTGCTAAAAGCTATCATCTAAATAAAGAACTAGCAAAAGAGCTTAAATCTCGTGGAATTAATGAAATTAGCATACATAGTCAAAATTACAAAATCTTAGAATTTTATGGCTTAAAACCTTGCTATCAAAATTGCAAAATCGTAACTCCTTGCGAAAAAGGAAATATAAATATAAACTTTTTTGCTAAAGAATTTTCTTTTTGTTTAAGAAATGAAGATTAATTAATATTTAAGAAAAAGTAAAATAAAATCCTTTATCAATTAAAGGAGATTTAATGCAAGTTAATTTAAGCAACATCTACAACAATACTTATCATAAGATGGGTGAGAGTTTTGGCGGAGTAAAGAGCGAAAACGAACTAAAACAAATTGATGAAAACATCAAAAACAATAAAATAGACAATCTAAAAACAGGCGATAATAGTGGTAATAAAATCTATTTTGAAAACAAAAATGGCATAAGCTCTGCAAGTATTAGCGATGAAAGTTTAGCAAAATTGCAAAGCCATTTTGATAGTAAAGACTTTTATAAGCGTGAAGATGGGAGTATTATATTAAATGGTAATGCCGAAAAATATGTAAGTGGTTGGTTTAGCGATATTGCTTATGCTAGAGGATATGCAGCTGCTAATAAAAACAATAATGAATTTTTAAATAAAGATGAATTATTAGAGCTTAATGTAGTAGCAAAATTTAGCTTAGATGGTACAAATGCTAAAGATTATAAAGCTTATCAAAAAATTGAGCGTTTTTTGGCTGATAATACTACGATTTTAGATTCTGTTCCTAAAAACATTGATGAAGCCTTAAATCAAACAATATTATCAAATAGCGATTTTGATGATACTATAACTCTAGGCGAGAGCGAAGAATTTGCAAATAATGATAATTTACAAACTTCTTTAAATGTGAATATCTCATCAAATGAAATAAAAAGCATAAATGTAGATGATGAAGAAGCTAAGAAAAAACAAGAAATAGCAAACGCACTCTCAAGCCTTACAAGAATTAAAAATACAATAAATACAAATGGAGTAAAAGCACTTAGCAAGGCTGATTTAGATAAGCTTGAAATTTTAAATATTGATCCAAATTCCTTAGAAAATCCACAAAAACTAGAGCAATTAAACAAAGCTAGCGATAAAGCTAACGAACATTACGCAGAGTTTTTGCATGTTAGCAAGGAATTTATTGATAAAAATATGGCAAAAAGCGATGATTTTTTAGGAGATTTTACTCATGATAGTGCTGCTTTTGCAAAAGAATTGCTTGATAATAAATTAATAGATAAACTTGCTTAAAGAAATAGGAAATTACTTCCTATTTCATAATTTTAAACTTAAAACAATTTAATTATTCTTATTTTTAAAAGATATAAAATACTAGATAATAAGCAAAATACACTAATAACACAGGCTAAAGTAAAGCTTGTATTAGCATTCATAATCCCTACTAAAAACGCCGCAAATCCTGCGAAAATAAATTGCGAAGCACCTAAAATCGCCGAAGCACTTCCTGAGAAGCGTTTTGATTTACTCATTGCTTTTGTAACTAGATTTGGGGTAATAAAGCCTAGCATACATAAAGTTAAGAATAAAAACACGCTAAAAGTGTAAAAATTATTAGAAAAAATTATTAAAAGTATAGAATTAATAAACATTATTAAATAAGCAAAAAATATCACTTTAGCAACGCTAAATTTATTTGTAAAATAAATATTAAGCCTAGCAGCAATCATAAAACCTAAAGAATTAATACCAAAAATTAGCCCATATTCTTGCAAACTAATATTAAAAACCTTAGTAAAAATAAAGCTAGAACCACTAATATAAGCAAATAAAGAACACATAATTAAACTTGAGCTTAAAACATAAATTATAAAGCTTTTTTTAGATAAAACACTCTTATAAGCTGAGCAAATATTAAAGATTGAAAAAGCGATTTTATTATTATTGCTTTCTTTAAGATAAAAAATACTTAGCAATAATAAAACTATTCCTAAAGCAAAAAGAGTTATAAAAATACTTTGCCAAGAAAAATATTTAAGCAATAATCCACCAATGCTAGGAGAAATCATAGGAGCTATGCTTGAGCTAATCATCATTAATGAAAATACTGCAACAGCCTTTTGTTTAGAAAAGCAATCATTTACTATGGCTCTAGCTATTACAACTCCAGCACAACCGCCAAGAGCTTGCATAAATCTTAAAGTTATAAAAGTATAAATATCATCAACTAAAAAGCATAAAAAACTTGAAATTATAAAAATACTAAGACCTATAATTAAAGGTATTTTTCTACCATAAACATCGCTTAAAGGACCATAAATTAATTGTCCCAAAGCAAATGCTACGAAAAAACTTGCAATGCTAAGCTGGATAAAATATTCACTTGTTTTAAAACTATCTTGAACCAAACTTAAGGCTGGTAAATACATATCAGTTGCTAAGGGTGCAATAGCACTTAAAAATGCTAAAATTAAAATAAAAAATTTTTCTTTCATAAAATACTCCTTAATTACTGATATTGCCTTAATTTGGTAATTTATAATTTGTATTTTTTCAAAATTTTTGCATAAAACTTAGTAGAAATTTTACTTAGTATTAAAACAATAAATCTTTTTAAAAACGGCAAATGTTTTATGTATAAAAAGCTATATTCAATACAAGGACTTAATTTACGATTTGTCTTAAAAATAGGAGCACCTGAGCTTAGATTTAAAAATTTTTTAGTATTTTTGCAATACTCTAATATAAAGCATTGCAAGGCTCTATAAAGAGTGCCAAGTTCTTTTTGCTTACTCATTTTATAGCCAAGCAAAGGAACGCTTATATAATCATTATTTTGCATAAAGCTTACAAATCCTACAATTTCTTGCGATTTATCAAGCATATAATAAGAGTCTAAAATATTATTTTTTTCTAAATTACATAAATAAACGCTAGAAAATTGTGGATTAAAATAAGAATATTTTTCTAAATACAATTCATTATAAAGCTTTAAAGCCTTAGCAAAATCATCATTTACTTTTATAAAACTAAAGTCTTTTAAGAGCTTTTTATCATCTTTAAAATCTCTTGAAAGCTCTAATAATTCATAATCATTCATCAAATACACTTGCCTAGTAGCTAACATTACAAAATCATTATTTTTTAAAAAGTTAAACAAATGTGGATTTTGCACTTCATTTACACATCTTAAAGCTAGGATTTTTTTAGTATTTTTTAGTTTAGAAAAATCGTTTAAAAATTTAGTGTTTAAAAACTCATAATTTTCCCAATGTTTTTCATATAAATTAGTGCTAAAACAATGATTATTTATAAAAATAATATCATCAATATATTTAATTATTTTTTCAAAAATACTAATTAAAACCTTGCAAACCTGCCTTATAAAAGGATTTTCTAGCTTTATTAATTCATCTTTTGCAATATAAATAAGCCCTCTTAAAGACGCTGTAAAACACTGATTATCATTAGTATAAATAATGTCCGTATAAAAAATATTATCAAGTTTTTTGATATTTACATTTACATTTTTTATAAGCTCATTCGTTGGCTCATAAAAAGCATTTAAAAATCTAGTTTTAAAATCATCTTCTTTAATATCATCTAAATAATAATCATTTAAAGCGTTAAATTTTATATCTTTTGTGCTTGCATCACTTAAATTATAAGATATTTTAAAAAGCCCATAAACATAAAAAATAAAATCTCTAATTCCTATTTCAAATTCCTTTAAAACATCACTTGCTTTATAGTAATCTTTAAATAATTTTGCAAGCTTTAATTCTTTTAAGGATTTTATAAAAAACATATATAAAATACTTTTTCCAACTCTTAAATGAGAATTAGTATTATTTATAAAATGAAGACCGCTTGTTGCTCTAGGATTACATTCTATTAGATATAAGCTGATTTTTTCATCATTTTTTTGCATTAAAAAATCAAAGGCAATTTGCCCATTTAGCTTAAAATTAATTCCTAATTCTTGCATAAAATTAAAAATACATTTATTAATATTTTCATCATCTATTCTTACAAAATAAGAGCCTGCTGAATTATTGATTAAATACCTACTATCATAGACAATATGCTCTTTTAAAATACCATTTTCAAATATTGCGTAATTACAAATTTGATTAGCATTTATTTTTTCTTGTAAAACATAAGGATTATTTAGACTAATATTAAGCTTATTTATATCAATATTTCTAATCACATTTAAGCCAAATCTTGAATAAATAGGCTTTAAAATAAACTTACTTAAATCATACTTTTTAAGCAAACTAACATTATTTATATAATAACTTTTTGGATATTTAATGCTTACATTTTTATAACTTAAATTTCTCATATCTTTTAAGGCTGAAAAAATACTAAATTTATTATGAAAAGTAAGCAAAAAAGAAGTTTTAGGTATAAAGAATTTATATTCTTCATTAGGATTTATCTTTAAATACAAATCCCTTGCCTGTGCTATATAAAAAATCTCTTCGCAATTACAAATAATCTTATCAACTTGTTTAAAAAGCTTAAAATACTCATTACAAAAATTATAAAAATCAAATCTAGGGCTAGGCATTTTTATATAATTTATATTTTTATTTAGCAAAATAAAATCAATTGAATCAGCGAAAATTAATTCATCATTTTTTAAAATCTTTAACCATTCAAAGCTAACAGGAGCTCTTGCACCAGTGATTAATACACGCATTAAATGACCTTTATTCTAATTCTTTTATTCATAAATTCAAATCTTTCATATTGCTTAATCACAATTTTTGGACTAATAATATTTAAGTCTTTAAATAAAAATTCTAAATTATTCTTAAGTTCAAGTTCGTATTCTAAATTGTCTATATAAGCAAATAATTCATAATTTTGCTTATTAAAAACAAAGCAATATTCATTAATTTCTTTTGTTCTTAAAACAGCTCTTCTTAAAAAATCAGGAAAAAGCAAAAAATCCTTATTAAATTTATCTTTAAGATAAATTATCTCATCACATCTTCCTTCAATTCTACTAATTTTAATTCTAGCTGAGCCACATTCACAAGGGCTATTATCAATATGCAAAATATCATTTAATCTATATCTTATAATAGGTTGAGTTTGTCTTTTAAAATCCGTAATAATCGGAACAAATCTAGTTTCATCAAGCCATTCTTTTTCAAAATACACAATATCTTCATTTAAATGCAAATGTCCAAAACTACAAGTATGAGCCAAAAATCCTTCAGTGCATTGATAAATCTCGTGTATTGTTTGATTAAATCTAGCTTTTAATTTATCTTTTATATGTGGCTCAAGTGTTTCAGCAACTGAAATAATTTTGCAAGGTTTTATATCCAAATTATTAGCATTTGCAAGATAGCTTAAAACACTTGCTGGTGCTATTAAAATATCAGGCTTATAAGCATTTAAGCTAGTTATATGCTCTTTTATATTTTTATAAAGGTCAAAAAATCTAAATTCTAAAAAGCTTTTATTAGTGCTTTCGTATAAATTACTATTTGCTCTTAAGAAAAATGCTATTTTTCTTTTTTTAAAATATGGTTTTGGTAGCATTTTTTTAAGCATATAGCCACTCCAAATAGCTATTTCTTCATCGCTTAGCAAAAACACTCCACGATTTTGTGAAGTTCCTGAGCTAAGTCCTATTGTAATGTTTTTCTTTTTTATCTTTAATTTAGAAGAAAAATCCCTACTATCTTCTGCTTTTATAGCTATATTAAACGCTGTTTTTTCATCAATATTTAAAGTATTTATTTTAGAAAAATTATCCATAAAAATCTTTTTATCAATAATATTAAAATCCTTTAAATCTAATGATTTTGGATAAAAATCACTATTTAAATTTTTTAAGAATTTGAATAAGGAATTTGCTTGATGTTTATTTAGTTTTTGCCTTGATTTATAATCTTTTGTAAGTATAAAAGTCTTTAAAAATAAATAAAGTTTTTTAAGCATTTTTTAGCCCTTTTATAAGTTTATTTATACTGCTTTCGCAATGACTTGGAACTATTAAAACATTAGGATTTTGCTTAGAAAAAATCTGTAATTTTTCTAAAGTTTCATAAAATTTTTTACTATCATCAAAAAGCAAATTAGCTATCTTAGAAGGCTTTATATTTTCTTCAATACTTTTTATATCCCACACTGCATCAGAAACTAATAATACTTCTAAATCATTATATTTAAAAGCTAAACCAAATTGAGCCTTTGCATGTCCATCTAGTCTAAAAATCCTAAAAACATCAAGCCATAAAAACTCATCAAATAATTCATTTTTTATCTTTGTTAAACTTTCAATATCAACTAACTTTTCTAAAAAATCATCTGGAATTAGCTCTTTTAAAAAGCCGTTTTTTAGTGCTAATAAATTATTTTTATTAAATAATTTTTCAAATTCACTCCTAGAACTTACAAAAAAACTATCCTTAAAATCAAGCAAACCACCTATATGATCGGCATGAAAATGAGATATAAAAATATAATCAATCTTGTTTATTCCATCAATTTCAAGCAATTCTTTTAGGCTTTTTTTAAGCTTTACAGGGGTTATTAGTGCATATAATTTATTTGGAAATTTTGCAGTTGCATTAAAAAAATGCTTAGAATATCCACTATCAAATAAAACATTTAAAACCTTGCCCTTAAAAAGCACTTCAAAATAAACACTCAAGGCTAAAAAATTAGTCTTTTGCAATTTCTCACTACTTAAGGCTATATTTTTATAACTTTTACAAGAGCCTGTTATATAAACCTTTGCTTTTATTATTTTGCTTTGCATTTTAAAAGCCCATCTTTTATAGAGTAAATTGGCTCATATCCTAAAATTTCTTTTGCCTTGCTAATATCTAGCGTTTGAGAATAAGATATTAAGCCTAAGGTATAGTTTGTAATCAAAGGCTCTTTTATAAGCTTTGCTTTAGCTAAAAGTTCGCTAGTATTTGCAAATATTTTTAAAGCTTTTTGATTTACTTTTTTTATCTTTAAATTTGGCTCTAAAATATCTTGTATTAAAGTATAAATATCTTTTAATTTTAAGCTCTCATCATTTGTTATATTAAAAACTAAATTTTCATCATATTTACTAGCTAAATAAATAGCATGAGCTACATTTGCTGAATATGTTATATCGCAAATTACCTCATCATTTACTAAAGGCATAAAATTAAGCTTTTTAAGCCTTGGAAGCAATACATTATCATATTCTCCAAATATCCCTCTAGGTCTTAAAATCACATATTTTAAACCTGAAGCTAAAACTAAATGCTCCGCTAAAAACTTTGTATATGTATATAAACTTGCAAATTTTTTAATCACTAAATCTTCTTTAATATTAAAGCGATTTGTATAATCAAAATAAATGCTAGGACTTGAAATAAAAATTATTTTTTCTATACAATGTTCTTTTGCTGCTTTTATAATATTTGAAGTTGCTAAAACATTATGCTTATAAAACTCATCTAAACTACCCCAAGCAGAGCTTAAAGCAGCTGAATGTATAAGACAATTTGCCTTTGAAAATACATTTAAAACCTCATCTAAATTACTTAAATCGCATTTTTTAAAATTAGCATTTAGACTAGCTCCGATTACTTCATTTCTACCAAGAGCTAAAATACTATCTTTATCATTAATATAATCAATAAAAGCCCTTCCTAAGCCACCAGTTGCACCTGTTAAAATATAATCTAAGGTTTTTGCCATAATACACATCCTAGCGAAACTCCTGCACCAGTGCCTAAAAATAATAATTTTTCGCCACTTTTTAAGTCTTTGGTTTTAATTACGAAATTAAGTGCAATTGGAAGTGATGATGCTATTTGATTTCCGTGGTTTTCAAAAATATTTATAATTTTTTCGCTAGGCAATTTTAAATATTTTATAGCGTTTTTTAAAGAACTAAAACTTGCTTGATGTGGAATAATATAAGAAATTTCATCATAATTTATATTACAATCTGCTAAAAATGCAGGCATTTCATTCATTACAAGCCTAAATAATTCCTTGCCATTCATACAAAATTGCCCTAATTTGCTTTGGTCTTTATAATCTCTTGGATTATACAAATACCCACCTGATTTTAAAGTACAAATTTCATAACCACTTGAGCAAGTGTAAAAATTACTTTTAATTAATCCCCCACTTGATGATTTTTTAAAAATAACTGCACTAATGCCATCTCCAAACAATCCTGCTGTGCCAAGATTTTCCCAATCAAGCCCAACGCTTGCTACATCAACGCTAACAAATAAAATATATTCGAATTCTTCAATCATTCTACTAGCAATATCAAATGCTCTTAAAAATGATAAACAAGTCATATTCACATCAAAACTTCCAACATTACTTGAAAGCTTTAATAATCTATGAATATTTGAAGCATTGTATGGAATCGCCATTTTATTTACTGCACCAGAACTTATAATACAAGCAATTTTATCTTTAGTAATATTTGCATTTTTTAAAGCTTCATCAACGGCTTTTAAAATATATTCATCAATATCCTTTACATCATCAAAAAAATGTCTTGATTTTAGCTTTGTAACCTTCTCTATACTTGATAGATTAAACTTCTTCTCAAGCTCATTATTGCTAACTTCTCTAGGTAAAGCTACTCCTATTCCTGCTATATCAATATTTCTCATTTTAAATTCCTAATTCAAATTCTTTTGCTAAAGCCTTTACTTTAGAATAATCTACCTTGCCACTTCCTAAAATAGGCATAGCATTTGTATGAATATATAAACTTGGCTTATAAATTGCAAGCATTTCGCTTTGCTTTATTAAATCTACAAGATTATTAAACTCGCTCTCATCACATTCAATTACAAGTGCTATTAATTCTCCTTTTTTGCTATCTTCAAGTGAAGTTGCACATACTTTTAAATCCCCTGTAATTTTTGCTACCATTTCTTCAACTAATCCAAGCGAAATCATCTCTCCGCCGATTTTTGCAAACCTTGAATATCTATCTACGATATATAAAAATCCATCTTCATCTAAATGTCCTTTATCGCCTGTTTTATACCATCTAATGCCATCAATTTCTACTATTACTTCATTAGTTTTATTAGTATCGTTTAAATATCCTTGCATTACTTGATGTCCGCCTATTAAAATAAGCCCGTCTTCATTTACTCCAAGCTCTTTAAGGCTATTTGGATCAACTATTCTAATAGCCGTGCCAATTAGTGGCATTCCAACACTTCCAACTTTATTTGCTCTATGTAAAGTCCAATAAGTGCTATCAAATTGATTTGGCAAATTCACACTAGCAACTGGCGTTGTCTCAGTAGCTCCGTAACCTTCATAAATATTCTTTTTAAACTTTAGTTCAAATGCTGTTTTAATCTCAGGCTTTAATTTCTCAGCCCCTGCAACTACAATTCTAAGACTTTCAAACATAATTTCATCAAGCTTTTTATTTCTTGCATATATTCCTAAAAATGTTGAAGTTGCGCACATAATACTAACTTCATTTTTTACAATAACTTTTGCAATGCCTAAAGCATCGGTTGGATCAGCATAGGTTGCACTCTTAATTCCTTCAATTAATGGCATAAAAGTTGTAACCGTTAGACCAAATGCGTGAAATGGTGGTAAAGATGCAAGAATTACATCATTATTTCTAGCACAAATTACATTTGAGATTGAACTAATATTGCTTAAAATATTTTTATGACTTAGCATTACACCTTTTGGCGTGCCTTCACTTCCACTGCTAAATAATATTGCTGCTGTTTTTTCATTGCTATAATTTTTTGTAAATATTGCCTTTAGCATAAAACTTGGCAAAATTGTGCTTATAAATATATAGCTTAAAACTTTTACTTTTTCTTTTTTAAAGCGACTAACTATATCTTCTAAATAAATTAATTTAACATTATCTAACTCAAGCTTAAAGCCTTTGTTTTCAAGCTTTTCTAAGAATTTTTTAGATGTATAAATATGCTTTATATTTGCATTTAAAATGGCTTTTTTAATAGCAGTAATTCCTGCTGTATAGTTTAGATTTACAACGCACTTTCCAGCGATTAAACTTGCTAGATTTACTAAACTTGAAGCAAAAGAAGCTGGTAAAATTATTCCGATATTATCATTATTAGGGATTTTTTTGCTAAGCATTAGGCTTAAAGCTAAAAGTTTTTTATAACTTATTTCTCCTGCTAAAGGATCGCTTATAGCTATATTTGATGAATTCTTTTTAGCTGTATCAATGAATGATTTTTCTATGCTAGTAAGATTATCGCATTGAAGTTTTGTAGCAATAAAAGATAATTCAAATACCTTTTGCTTTAATTTTTCTTTACTTGTATGAATACTTAAAGGCTTGCTAAATGCTAGAGAAATTTGTCTTTTTGATATTTTTTTATTACTTAAATTATATTCTTCTTTACTTCTTGAAAACGAACTTCCCCAAAGCCCATAAATATAAAAAGCAATGATAACTCCATCATTTTCACTAAGATTTTTACAAGCTAATTCATATCCACTTTTAAATTCATTCAAATGTCCGTGTCTTGAGAGTGTGCCTTCAGGAAACAAACATACTATTTCGCCTTTTTTAATAAAACTAGCTATTAATTCTAAGGCTTCTTTACTTGCAGCTTGATTTACAGGAATTACTCCAAAATGCTTTACAAACATTCTAATATACCATTTTTGATAGTATTTTCTCTCCATTACAAAATGAACTTTTTTAGGAATAGCCATTTGTATAATAGCCCAATCAATAAAAGAAATATGATTTCCTAATAACAACACTCCGCCACTTTGTGGGATATTTTCAAAGCCATTTACAAATAATCTATATTTTTGCAAAAACGCTAAGCTTACTAATATTCTTACCAAAGAAAAAGGTAGTTTTAAAACAACATATAAAGAACCACAAAGAGCAACTAAAACAATGAAATAAAACAAATATAAAACATCAATTTGTAAATACGCAAACAAGGTTGCAATAATTACAAAACTTAGCATAAAAATATTTTGAATAAAGTTATTTCCTGCTAAAACTACGCCTAATTCATTTTCTTTAGCATTAAATTGCACTAAAGAGCTAAGCGCAACCACAAAGCAACTTCCACTAACTCCAAATATAAAAAATACTAAGGCAAATAAACTTAAGCTATTTATAAAACTAATTAAAATTGAGCATATTAATATGCCTAATGCACCAAGTGGAATAAGCCCTAATTCAATGTAGTTTTTAGAAAATCTTCCTGCTATTATTGAGCCAACGATTACGCCTATTGCACTTGCTGCTAATACTAATTGCACATAAAATGTATTGCTTTCGTTTAGATGATTTTTAGCAAATACAGGAAAAGATACTAAATAAAGCTGTGAAATTGCCCAAAATAATGAAATACCTATTATGCTAAGCCAAATTGTATTGTTTTTAAAGATTAGGCTAAGGTTGTTTTTAAGCAATTTTGCTCTTAAATAATCTGCTTTATTAAAGGCTAAATCTTTATTATCTGCTCTAGTTTCTGGTAAAGTTCTTGCTAATAAATATTCACAAAATGCAAAAAGAACTAAGATAATTCCTAAAGGAGCAACCTGCATTAAAATATCTTCTTTACTAATAAAAATATCTAAAAGCATTTCAAAACCAAGCGAAAACACTAGCATTCCAAGTAAAATAGCTATTATGCTAACAGCATTAATACTAGCATTACCGATAGCAAGTTTTTTAACACCAACTAATTCTTTAATATAGCCGTATTTTGCAGGAGAATAAAAGGCTGATTGTATGCCTAGAATTAAAGTCATTATAAATGCTAAATAAAAATTACCTAAATAATATGAAAAGCAAATTATTAAGAGTAAAAATACATTAATTAAAGCTGAGATTTTCATAACTTTATTTTTTGAAAATCTATCTGCTAAAAAGCCTGAAAGTGAAAATGCGAAAATATAAGGTAATAATATCAAAGCATTTATGATAGCTGTAAGTAATAATTGCGTGCTTCCTTCATAAACCTTATAAATCGTATTTTGAATTATAATTTTATGCCCTAAATCTACAAAGGCATTTAAAAACCCTATTGTTAAAAAAGCAATTATGCCTTTAATTTTAAAAAAGTCCATCAAAACCCCCTTAATTTAGCTAATATTACCTAAAGTGTAATAATGATTACTCTTTGCTCGTTAAATTAATCATCACTA
This sequence comes from Campylobacter sp. Cr9, assembly GCF_020138295.1. Lineage (NCBI taxonomy): Bacteria > Pseudomonadati > Campylobacterota > Epsilonproteobacteria > Campylobacterales > Campylobacteraceae > Campylobacter > Campylobacter sp. Cr9. The sequence continues at coordinate 18,448 of NZ_JACGBH010000005.1, forward strand.
TCTCACTTTTTGCAATTAGTCTTGCAACAACTCCCCAAAAACCTGCTCCACTTGTTACATATATTTTGTATTTTTCATAATATCCATATAAAAATCCTTGCTCAAGCTTTACAGCTAAGCTAAATGGGAAAATCTGCCCTGCATGAGTATGACCTGCTAGAATCAAATCATACGAGCTTACATCATGCAATTTTACGAATTTTGGCTGATGAGTTAGCAAAATATTTGCCTTTAAAGAGTTTGGCTTTAAGGCGTTTATATCAGGCTTAAAGGTATTTAGCTTATTTCCCATCAAATCATTTACACCTGAGATTACAAAATCATTAAATTCTATGCTTTTATTATCTAAAATATTTATATTATATTTTTTTAATTCTTCTACTATGCTTGCAACTCCGTGATAATATTCATGATTGCCTAAGACATAAAAAGTGCCATAAGTTGAGCTTAAATCATTTAAATAATGAAGGCATTTAATATCTTTAATAGAGCCATCAATTAAATCCCCAGAAATTGCTACTAAATCAGGCTTTTGTTCGTTTATTCTATCTACGATTTTTTTAAAAAAATCATCATTTAGATTTCTTTTTAGATGAATATCTGCTATTAGGGCTATTTTAAGATTATTTTTAAGCTTATTATTGCTTAGTGTAATATTCTTAATTTTAGGAGTTTTGATAGCATTTTTGCATACTTTATAAAAGAAGAAAAAGGCTAAAAAAGTATAAACGATAGAAAGCTCAAAACTAATCTTGCTTAAAAATATGCAAAATAACGGAATAAATATTACAATCTCCCAAATATCAATATTTTTAGCAAAATCTATTGAATAAATCTGCTTATTTTTAAGATATTGAAAACTCATTAAAATTAAAAAAACCAAAGTGCTAAAAATAAGCAAAATCAAAGTATAAAACAAAAGCTCTTTTACTAAATTTATATCACTTAAAATATTTATCTCAAGTGCAAATATCAAAGAAAACAAAGCTACAATTAATTTTCTAATTTTATTAAAAGTATTTAATTTTATTACTCTTAAAAGAATGTTTGCATTAGTAAAAAATATAGCCAAAAAATACAAAATACTAAAAACAATATTCATTTTTAATCCTTTTTAGTTTTTATTATTATAAAGATTTATAGTGTTTTTAAACTAAATCAAAATTTGTAATTCCTATTTCAAATTCTTTGAAATTTATAATATCCTTAAGATTAAAATAGTTTTGATTACAAATTTACACATTTTAATAAATTACTTTGCTTATATTTGTAACAAATTTAATCTTTTAAGACAAAATAAAAAACTTAATAAAAAGGAGAGCTTATGAACACAATAAATTATGGCATTGCTAAACTTATTAGCAATGATAATGGTTCTAGCATACTTGAGCTTAATTTTTATAGCACATTTATTTGTATTATGCTAGTTTTAATTTTAGGAAGAGTGATTACTAAATACTCAAAATTCTTAAAAAACTACGATATTCCTGAGCCTGTAACTGGCGGTATTATCGTTGCATTTATCTTATTTTTGTCTAGCTATTATGCTAATTTTACTATTAAGTTTGCAGAAGATATCAAAACTCCGCTTTTACTAGCGTTTTATGCTACGGTTGGGCTTAGTGCTGATTTTAATAGCATTAAAAAAGGTGGTAGTTTATTAATCACTTTTGCTATTGCTGTTTTTGTTTTACTAATAGTTCAAAATGGTATCGGAGTAGCTGTAATGAAAGCTATGGGTGAAAATCCTTTAATAGGCTTACTAGGTGGCTCAATTACTCTAAGTGGTGGGCATGGAACAGGTGCAGCATGGGGTGCTACATTTCAAGCAAGCCCTTATAATTTCTCTCAAGCAACCGATATAGCAATGGCATGTGCAACATATGGACTTATTGCTGGTGGTCTTATAGGTGGTCCTATGGCAAACTATTTGGTAAAGAAATTTAATCTAAAAAGCGATGAAATAGAAAGCAGTGAAACCTCAAGCGATGAAGCGTTCACAAGCCCACAAAAAGTAAGATTAATAACAAGTGATAGTTTTATTACAAGCTTAAGCCTAATCGCACTTGCTTTAGTAATAGGAAATACTATTGATTATTTATGTAATTTTTTAAATAAAATCACTATACATGAAGTAGTTGATAAAGTAACTGGTGCAGTAACTATGGAGTCTAATAGTGTATTAAGCTTCTTAGATAGTATGCCAACTTTCGTTTGGTGCTTATTTGCTGGAATTATTATTAGAAACGGCTTTAGCTCGCTTAATATTCATAAAGTTTTTGATAGAGAAGTAGGCGTTATCGGAAACGTTGCTTTATCATTATTTTTAGCAATGTCAATTATGACTTTAAATATCGTTGAGCTTATAAAACTAGCAGTTCCGATTAGCGTGTTATTAATAATTCAAACAATAGCAATTATTATTTATGTAAGATATGTAACCTTTGTAATATGTGGCAAAAACTACGCAGCTGCTTGTCTTGTTGCAGGGCATTGTGGCTTTGGTATGGGAGCAACTCCAACAGCGATTGCAAACTTACAAGCTGTAACTAATCACTTCGGACCTTGCAAAATCGCATTCATTGTAGTGCCTATTATGGGTGGATTTTTAGTAGATATTGTAAATGCTATTATAATTAACGGCTTTGTGAAGTTTTTATAATAATTTTTAGGAATTTCTTTTTTGAAATTCCTATTTCAAATTCTTTGAAAAATTATGAGAATTTGAAATAGGAATTATGTCAATTTATATTTTCTTAAATAGCGTTCTTTTAGAGTATTTGAACCTATTAAACCGCCTTGATGAATATATAAAATATTTTCTTTAAAATCATCAAGATTTTCATAAATAGCCTTAAGCCCAACCCCATCATAAAGCAAATCAAACTTAAGCTCATCAATATTCATAAGCATAATAAAAAGCTCTTCGTATAAATGCGCAAAATGATATTTTTTAGCAGTTTTTAATAATTTTAGATTTGAATTAGGATTTAATTTATTAATTTGCTTTATAAAATATTCATCTGCACTAACGCAACTTGTAGTAAAAACTCTAATATTAGGATTAAGCTTATTTAGATATTTTTCAAGATAAATTGCACTTGTATATGTTCCGCTAGGCAAAAATACATCAAAATCAATATCTTTTGCTAAGGCATTTATTTCTTTTGCCATTTTATGAAAACCAAATCTTGCATAATCTTCACAAACACCTTCGCTAATTAAAAAGCTTTCATTATCATTTTTATGCAAAGTTCTTGCGAATTCTAAAGGATTATTAGCATAATAAATTATTGCATTATTATCTATGGCATCTTTTAAATTACCGGTAATTTCACATTTTCTAGCAACTACAAAAGAAAATTTATAATTGTTTTTATTAGCAAAAAGGGCTATTGCTTGCATTGCGTTTGATTGACTTGAACCATAAGAGATTAAATGCTTATATGGTAAGCGAACATCTTTTAAAAAATCTAATTTTCTAGCTTTATTCCCATTAATTTCGCCTAATAAATCATCTCTTAAAACTATGAAATTTTTATTAAATAATTTTAAGCTTGAATACATTAATACCTACTAAGGATTTTCTTTCTAAAACAAAGTTTTGAGATAAAAAACGCTATGCTAAATGTAATAACAATCGTATAAAAATGATAATTTAAAAACAGCATCATAGGAACAAGATAAATTATCAAAAACACAAGCATAGCCAAATATTCATGACTTTTTTCATATCTTGAGCTAATTATGCTAAATGCTAAGGCAAAATGAACGCTTGCAATCGGTAGTAAGCTAAGCATTACATAAATTACTAATTCTTTTGATTTTGAAGGGCTTTTGTAATCTTTCCAGTATTCTTTAAAAGATTTTATATCAGTAATCGTTGAATTAATTAAGGTGCTAAAATTAAGGTTTTTTATCTTTGCAATTTCTAAATTTTGCTTAAAATTATATAAAGTTACATTTTCTAATAAAAATGATATTTTATTATCTTCGTTTGTGATTTTGCCATTTTTTGCGATTAGGATTTGCTCGTTAGCACCCTTATAAGAATACAAAATAATATCTTCATATCCGCCATCTTTAGACTCATTAGCAAAATAAATATAATTTCCTATCTTTTGTCCGAAATTATTATTTTTAAGATTTATCTTAGAAAAAGCTCTTTTATAATCAATAAAATTATCATACAATGAAAAGCTAAGTGGCATAAAAACAATGCTAATTACTAATAAAACAGAGCTTACAAAAAGAGCTAAAATACTAAAAAAATTAGAGATTTTTCTAGGCGAATATCCTAAAGAAAAAAGCATAATTATTTCATTTTCTTTAGATAGTCTTAAAACACACATAAAGCAGGTTATAAAAAAGCTTATAGGTATTGTAAAAAGAATGAGTTTTACGCTCATTAAAGAATATAATTTAAACAATTCATAAAGGCTTAATTCAATATATGAAGTAATTTTTGCTATTTGAAAAAGAACAATAATTGAACTTACTAAAAATAAAGTTAAAAATATTGATAAAAACGAACCTATAAATTGTCTAAATAAATACTTCTTAATCATCTTACATAATCTAAGCAAAATTCACTTATAGTTGGGAAAAACCAAGCAATAGCAAGTCCAATGCTTAAAAACGGAATAAATGGAACTTGAATGTTTTCTTTGCCTTTAAGTCTTAAATACATAAACACGGGCAAAGATACTAAAGCTCCTAAAAATATCGCAACAAAGCCTTCTAAAACGCCTAATAAAGCACCTATTAAAGCCATTATCTCAATATCAGCTTCTCCCATTACTTGAACGCATTCTTCTTCACTTTTTGCCTTGATATTCATAATACTTTCAATTAAAGCTTTTAACAAATACGCTCCACCTGCAAACAACAATGCATTTTTAAAGCTATCTAGTGAATGAGTATAAATTAATGCAAAAATAAGCGTAAGCATAAGCGTAAAGCTAGGAACTGCTAAATAACGAACATCAATAATACAAAGTGCAAAAAGTAAAGAAAAGCTAAGTGCTAAAAATATTGAATAAATAAAAGCTTCAAGCGAATAAACATCAATAGTATATAAAAAAATAAAGCCAACAATAAGCTCAATTAATGGATATTGAATACTAATTTTACTTTTGCAAAATCCACATTTGCCACCAAGCACAAGCCAAGAAATAACAGGAATATTATGATAAAACTTAAGTTTATTATTGCAAGTGCTACAAGAGCTTGGCGGATAAAATAAGCTTTTATTTTCTGGTAATCTTAAAATAAGCACATTTAAAAACGAGCCAAAAACAAGCCCAAAAACAAATATTAATATATCAAACTCCACCGAAATTCCTTTTACAAATTCTAAAATCATTTATTATTTTTCTTAATTCTGTATCGCTAAAATCAGGAAAAAGCGTAGGGGTAAAAACAAACTCAGCATAAGCACATTGCCAAAGCAAGAAATTTGAAATCCTAAAATGCCCACCTGTTCTAATGAGCAAATCAACATCTTCTTTAATATCTAAATGCTTAGTTAAATTTTCTTCATTAATTTCTTCATTAGAATTGTTAAGCTTTTTAAAAGCTCTTATTAATTCGTCTTTTCCACCATAATTAATACCTAGATTAAAAACTAATCTTGAATTATTTTTAGTTTTTTCTTCAAATTCTAAAATCAATTCCTTAGTAACTTCATCTAAAACGCTAATATCTCCAAAGCTTACGAATTTAATTTGATTTTCTATAAAATTATTTAATTCACTGCTTAAGTATTCTTTTAAAAGTTTAAAAATAAAATCAACTTCTTCTTTAGGTCTTTTCCAGTTTTCAGTAGAAAATGCAAACAAGCTAAGTGATTTGATATTTTCTTCTATACAAACTTTTGCTAATTTTTCTATTGTTTTAGCACCTGCTTTGTGACCGAAACTTCTTAATAATCCTTGATTTTTAGCCCATCTTCCATTACCATCCATGATAATGGCTAAATGATTTAAATTATTCATAATTTTCCTTTAAAACTAAGGCTAAAAAAATCGTCTTTATAAGGTGAAATTTCCACATTGTTTGAATAATTTAAGCAGATTTCTTTAACTTTAGAAAAACTAGTTATTATTTTATTGGTATTTAAATTTAAACTTAATTTAGCAAAAACATCATAATAAATCACTAATTCATTCTTTTTCTTCCTATACTCAATTAAAATAGGCTTATTTTCAAGTAAGCATGGAAGATACAAAATATCTTCATTTAATGCAAAAAGCATGGTTTTATAGCAATCATAATCAGCTTTTTTATTAGTTTGAAGTAAAGAATTAATAAGAGTATATTTAAAATCATCTCTAAAAGCGATTTTTAATAACTCAAAACAATCATAATCAATATAAGCAAAAACCTTATCAGCTTGAAGATTTTTAAAAACTAATTTATCATAAATTTCAGCCAAATAATAAGTATTTGGCTCAAGCTCTATGCTTGATTTTGTTGTTAATTCTTTTTTACCGATTAATAATTTATAGCGATTAAACATCATCTTGTCTAAGACTTTAAATTTAATCGGCAAAACATCATTAAACATCAGCTTTTACTCTATCAAAGATAATTTTTGATAAGTTTTCTTTAGTATCATAAAATCCTTCGCTAATGCCCGAATAATCGCAGAAAAATATCTCATTTTTACTTGAGCCAAATTGAGTATGTTCTCCTAAAATATTAAGGCATAGCAAACTTAAACCCTTATTTACAAGAGCTTTTTTTGCATTCTCATAAGCTATTTTTTCATCGCATTCAAGCTTAAAGCCTATTTTTTTACCTGTGAAATTATAATTAGCAACTAAATCTATATTAGGCTTAATTTTAATGCAAAGCTCATCGCTAAACTCATCTCTTTTTAGTTTTGTTTCTTGCTTAATCGGAATAAAATCACTAACAGCAGCACACATAAATAAATAATCAAATTCTTTATATTCTTGCATTAATTCCCAAAGCTCAGCACTAGTATCATAGCTTAATTGTGTGAAGTTTTCTTTATTAATAGCTTCACATCTAGCTTTTAAATAAACAACATTAGCACCCCTTAAATAAGCTTGTTTAGCAAGCGCATCAGACATAGTTCCACTTGAATAGTTTCCTACATTTCTAACTAAATCTATGCTTTCTCTAGTGCCACCACCTGTAATTAATATATTTTTTCCTATATAGAATTTATCTTTATAAATCTCTTTTAAAGTAGCTAAGAAAATATCTTTTGTATTAGCTAAAGCTCCTATTCCAAATTCCCCACACGCTAAAGTCTTAGAAATAGGCTTAATTATCTTAGCTCCACAACTTTTAAGGTATTCTAAGCTTTTTTGAGTTTGGCTTGATAAATACATATTAGTATTTGCTGCTGGTGCTATTATTAAAGGTTTATTTGATGCAATCAATGTGCTTAAAAATACATTATCACAAATACCATTTGCAAGTTTGTTTATACTATTTACGCTAGCAGGTGCAAAAACCACAACATCACAATCTTTAGAAAAAGCTATATGATTTTTATCATTTTCCCAGCTTTCATTATCACTTGTCAAAACGCTTTCGCATAAAGCTTCATAAGATATAGGATTTACAAACTTTAAAGCCCCATCGCTTAATAAAACTTTTACTTTAATATCGGCTTCTTTAAACATTGAAATAAGCTCAAAGCTTTTATAAAAGCTAATGCTACCACTAACGCATAATAATACTCTCATTAAAAATCCTTAAAATTATTAAAAATCACGCCCTTGCTACGCTCTAAAAATAAATCTTTTGCCACTAATTTCTTAGCATCTTTATTACTTATTGTGCTACCTGCTGCAATTAAAGTATCATCAGGAATATTAATAGGCGCTATTAGATTTGCATTTGAGCCTACGAAAACATTTTTACCGATTTTGCTTATATGCTTAGCCTTTCCATCGTAATTACAAATAATTACACCACAGCCAATATTTACCCCACTACTAATCTCGCAATCACCTAAATACGCTAAATGCCCTGCTTTTACATCTTCAAGTTTTGCATTTTTACATTCTACGAAATTACCGATTTTGCTTTCTTTTATAACGCATTTTGGACGAATTCTTGCCATTGGTCCTATGCTTGAGTTTTCTATTATGCTATTTTCTATAACACTATTTGCTAATATTTTTGAGTTTTTAATCTTAGAATTAGCTTTAATAACAACACTGCTTTCAATCTCACAATCATTACTAATCTCACAATCAAGTTCAATAAAAATACTTGATTTATTATGCATAATAACGCCATTTATTAAAAGCTCATTTTTAATTCTATCTTGCATAATACTCTCAGCTAGTTCTAAATCTAGCTTATTATTAATTCCTAAAAACTCAAGCTCATCAAATACACATTCACTAAGCATTAAGCCATCATCAATTGCCATTTTTATAACATCTGTTATGTAGTATTCTTTTTGAGCGTTGTTATTATTTAGCTTTGGAATATATGTTTTTAATACATTTTTACTCATTTTATATATTCCTGCATTACATAATGTGCATTTTAGCTCTTCATCATTTGCGTCTTTTGTCTCTACTATTTTTGTGATTTTGTTATTTTCTTTAATTACTCTTCCATAAGCATTTTTTTCAAATTTATTAAAAGTGCTAAGAACAATATCTGCTTTTGTATTAGCTATTATTTCTAAGCTTTTTAGTGTAATTAATGGCATATCAGCATTTAAGATTAAAACCTCATCATTTTTTGGCTCATAAGAAATTAAAGCTCCGCCTGTTCCTTTATGATTTGTCATATCTTGATAGATGTAATTTAGATTATTAAAGTCTTTTAAATGCTCTTTTAAATTTTTGGCTTGATGATGAAGTATTAGCGTTACATCATCTGCTAATTTTAAAGCATTTTCAACGATGATTTTTATTAAAGATTTTCCACAAATTGTATGCAAAGGCTTTGCAAGATTTGAATTCATTCTAGTTCCAAACCCAGCTGCTAAAATAACAACACTTTTTTTCATATTTTTCCTTTTGATTTTAAGAAAATGTTAGCAAGTTTTGGATAATATTTTTAAAAACTCTTTAAGGAAATCGGTGAAAAAATTACTGCTATTATGCTTATTTTCAGTGTTAATTTATGCTGAAGCACCACTTAGTGTGCCAACGCTAAATCTAAATCTAAGCGCACCCGAAAGCCCAAGCCAACTAGTAACAACGCTAAATGTAGTAATAGTTCTAACGATACTAGCACTTGCACCTAGCATAATATTTGTTTGCACTTCGTTTTTAAGGCTTATTATCGTGTTTTCATTTATGAGACAGGCAATGGGAACTCAAGCTATGCCACCAAATACGATTTTAATCTCGCTTGCACTTGTTATTACATTTTTTATAATGCAACCAGCAGCAAGTAAGTCTTATGAAATAGGAATAAAGCCTTATTTAGAAGAGCAAATTGGATATGAAGAAGCATTTGCTCTTAGCGTAAAACCATTTAAAGAATTTATGCTAAAAAATACAAGGGAAAAAGATTTAGCACTATTTTATCGCTTAAGAAATCTAGAAAATCCTAAAAGCATAGATGATGTAAGCTTGGTTACTTTAGTTCCTGCTTTTATGATAAGTGAGTTAAAAACTGCATTTGAGATAGGGTTTTTATTATACTTGCCGTTTTTAGTGATTGATATGGTTGTATCATCAGTTCTTATGGCTATGGGTATGATGATGTTGCCACCTGTAATGATATCCTTACCATTTAAAATACTAATATTTGTATTAGTTGATGGTTGGAATCTATTAATAGGCAATTTGGTTAAAAGTTTTACTTAGGAAAAAATATGAAAAAATTATCTTTATCTTTACTAATGTCTTGCGCACTTTGTGCTGGTAATTTACAACTTATGCTAAAAAGCATAGAAAACAACGAGCAACTAAAAGCTAAAAATTACGAAACACAAAGCAAAGAAAAAACCTTTGAGAGCATAAAATACAAATATTACCCAAGCGTTAGCTTACAAGGTGGCTTTGTTTCTTTTGATTTGGATAAATACTTAGTAAATCCAAACAATATATTAAGTGCTAGTGTTGCCATTGATGCTTTAATATATGATGGCAAAAGAGAGCAAAATATAAAATTAAGCAAAAAAGATTATGAGTTAAACAAATTAGAAGAAGAAAAAATAAAAAATGAACTAGAATTAAAATTAGTAAGTTTATATTATTCTTACTTAGCACTAGCTCAAAATATTGAATATAAAAATAAGCATATTGAATATTTAAAAGCTAGTTTAAATAGATTAGAAAAATTAAATCAAGTAGGCTTAAGACCTGATGATGAATTAGAAATTTTTAGAGCAAAACTTGAATTGGTAAAAAACGAATTACAAAATTTAAATTATCAAAAAGATGAAATTTTAAGTAATATTTATCTAATTACAAACGAACATTATAAACCTTTAAAAGGAAGTGCAGTTCTTTTAAATGATAAAGAAAACAATTCTTACGATGTAAGAATTAGTGCCTTAAAAGATGAAATGGGGGAATTAAATAAGGAATTATCTTTAGCGGGTTTTAAGCCTATAATTTTTGCTAAAAATATCACAGGACTTAGCAAAAATAATATAGGATATACATTTTATACACCTTTTAATAGCACATTTACTTCAAGAGTAAAAGATAAAATGTTTTCAAATGTATTATTTATAGGATTTTCTTGGAATATTTTTGCTTTTGGAGCTGATAAAAAAGCTTATGAGAGCGCTAAACTTGCTTCGCTTTCTGCTAAAGAGCTTTATATGTTTAGTAAAAAAAATGCTAGTGAAAAAGAAAAATTATTAAATTTAAAAATTGATAATTTAAAAGAAGAAATAATTGCAAATGAAAAAGTATTGCAAGCTAGCGAACTTGCTTTTAGCAGTATTGCTAAAAAATATGAAGCTGGACTTGTTGGTTATGTAGAATATTTAAACGCTTTAGAGAGTTCTCAAGGTGCTTTAGCAAAGCTTAGCTTTGTTAAGGCAAAATTAGAAATAACAAAAGCAGAACTTTTGTATAATAAAGGTTTAAAAATTAGCGATTTTGTTATTGATTTATAGGAGTTAATTTGAAAAAATTATTATTTTTATTTATAGCTTTTAATTTATATGCTGAACAAATTTATGCAAGTTTTGATGTAGTAGCTCAAAAAAGTGCAAAATTATCAATGCAAGCACTTGGTATTGTAAATAAAATAAATGTAGAAATTGGACAATATGTAAAAAAAGGAGATGTTTTATTAGAGCTAGATCATAACTTAGAATTAGTTGGTTTAGAAGAAGCAAGAGTGCAACAAACCCTAGCAAGCAAAGCATTAAAACTAGCTACAAGCACACAGCAAAGATACCAGCAAGTAAAATCAGTTCTAAACGAACAAACCTTAGATGAGATTAACTTTAAGCAAAACGAAGCAGAACAAAGATTAAAATCAGCTAATATGGCTAGTAAAAAATATGAAACTATAATCTCTCAAAAAAAGCTTAAAGCTCCATTTAATGGCTTAATAACTGCAAAACTAATAGAATTAGGCGAAGGTGTAGCAAGTCCTGTTCAAGCACTTTTTATACTTGATTCTTATCCTGATGTTAAATTACTTTTAAGTTTTGATGAAAAATATATAAATGAAGTAAAAGTAGGAGATACTTACGAGTATATAATTGATGGATTAAAAACAAGCGGAAAAATAAGTAAAGTTTATCCTAGCATAGATGTAAAAACTAGAAAGGTTTATGCTGAGGTTTTAGCAAAAGATTTAAAAATAGGCTCATTTGGTGAAGGCTATATAATTACAGGTAAATAAATGTTAAAGTTAGCGATAAATAGACCGATTACGATATTAATGGCGTTTTTAGGCTTGTTAATATTTGGAGTTATTTCAATTTTTACAATGCCAATTAACTTATATCCTAGTGTAGATATTCCTTTAGTAAAAATCACTACATTTGCAAATGCTGATTTAAGCTATGTAGAATCTCAAGTTACAAAAAAGATAGAAAATCAAATCTCAGGCGTTAGCCAAATAAAAAGAATTACTTCAAAAAGCTTTAATAATTTAAGCGTTATTGCTGTGGAATTTGAATTAGGAAAAGACCTTGAAATAGCAGTAAATGATATTCGTGAAAAAATATCAAAAATGAAATTAGAATTTACTCCAAGTGTAGAAAAAGTATCAAGTGATGCTGGTGCTGTTATGAGTATTTTCGTATCTTCAAAAGAGCTAGATGATAATGCTTTAATGCAAATAATTGAAGATGATTTAGAAAACGACTTTCAACGCATAAAAGGCGTTGGTGAAGTTAAAATGATAGGTTTTTTAAAAAATAATATAAAAATAGATTTAGACTTAGATGAGTTAAATAAATATCATTTGAATTCTTTAGATATTTTAAAACTTATCAAAATGCAAAATTTTAAAAGCTATTTAGGCAATATTGAAAATAAATCAAGAAATATAACTCTAAAAGGATATTTTGATTCAAATAACATAAAAGAATTAGAAGAATTAAGGGTTAGTCCAGGTGTATTTTTAAAAGATGTTGCTAAGATTAATACAGACTACAATACAAAAGAAAGCTTTGCTTATTTTAAAGGCGATAATGGGGTATTATTTGAACTTAAAAAAATAGCAGGTCAAAACAGCTTAGAAGCAGTAAAAAATATCAAAAAAGCTTTGGTTGGTATAAAAGAATTTCATAAAGATATAGAATTTGAAATCGTATATGATAAATCAGAAAATATCTTAAAACACATAAAGCAAGTTGTTTTTGATATGTGTTTGGGTGTAGTTTTAACAATTTTTATTGTATTTTTATTTTTAAGAAATATTAGTGCAACTATCATTGCAAGTATTGCAATACCTACTTCAATCATATCAAGCTTTTTCTTAATATATTTATTTGGCTATGATTTAAATCGTTTAACTTTAATCGCTTTAACCCTATCAATAGGTATTTTCGTAGATGATGCTATCGTTGTTATAGAAAACATAAGCAAAAAAATCAAAACAGAAAAAAACGCTTTAATGGCTAGTTATGTTGGTATTAAAGAAATTGCCTTTTCGGTATTTAGCATTAGTGTTGTTTTACTTTGCGTATTTATTCCGATTTCATTTATGAATAGTATTTCGGGCTTATTTTTTAACGCTTTAGGAATGAGCGTTGCTTTTGGTGTAATTATTTCGTTTTTAGTTTGTGTGTTTTTAGTCCCTACTATAAGTGCTAGATTTTTAAATACAAACGAAAGCAAATTCCACGATAAAACAGAAATATATTTTCAAAAACTTGAACTTTGGTATGAAAATACTCTTGATACTATTTTAGATTATAAAAAGATTTTTATAGGAATAATCCTTGTTTTATGTGCTGTTTCGTTTTCTTTAGCACCAAAAATAGGACTTGATTTTTTACCTATGGAAGATGATAGCGAATTGCAAGTGCAAATTGAATCAAAAAAAGACCTATCAATAGAAGCTATGGAAGAATCATCATTAAATATCCTTAAAAAAATTAAAGAGAATAAAAATGTAGAATTTGCTTATGTTTTAATAGGATACGATGATGCAAAAGATAGAAAAAAAGCAAAAATTTATGTAAAACTAAAACCACTTAATCAAAGAGATATAAGACAAAAAGAAGTTGTAGCAAATCTAAGAAAAGATTTAGTATTTGATGATTTAAAAATAAAAGTTTTAGAAATACCTAAATTTGAAGGAGCAGGAGTTGATGAGCCTATACAATTTGTATTATTAGGCGATGATTTTGCTTCATTAATTAGTGCTAGTAGAAGAGCAAAAAATGTTTTAAGCGAATTGCAAGGCGTTGTTGATATTACTGATGATATTGATGCTTATGCTGATGTTTTAGCTGTTTTTGTAGATAAAGAAAAGGCAAGAAAACTAAATGTAAATACCCAAGAACTTGCCCAAGTAATTCAAACTTCTTTTGCGAATGTAAATGCTGGAGTTTTAGATGATGTTAAGGGAAGTAAAGATATTTATTTACAACTTAGCAAACCACAAAAAGAAGATTTAAAAAGCTTAGAAAAAATCCAAATTAAAACAATGGATGGTAGGATAATAAGTCTATTAAGCATAGCAAATGTTAAGCTTATAAAAGATAGTAGTAGCATAAATAGACTTAATAAAACTCGTTCTGTAAGAATTACAGCAGGTGCTGATAAAATCTCTTTAGGCGAAGTTAAAGCTAAGCTTGAGAGTAATATGGATAAGATTTTGGGTAATTCAAATGTAAGCTATACCTTTACAGGCTTTATTGATTTATTAAAAGAAACAATAATAGGCTTTGCTATTGTTATGATTTTGGCATTTACTTTGATTTATTTAGTTCTTGCTGCACTTTATGAAAGCCTTATCGTTCCACTTGTTATTATGATTACTATGCCACTTGCTTTTGCTGGAGCTTGCGTGGGATTATTTATTACAGGAAATACATTCTCATTGTTTGTGTTGGTTGCATTAATATTATTATTTGGAATGGTTGGTAAAAACGCTATTTTATTAATTGATGTTGCTAACAAACTATGCGATAATGGAATGGAAGTTAAACATGCTCTAAAAATAGCAGGTAAAAGCAGAATAAGAGCTATTTTAATGACAACAATAGCAATGATTTTTGCAATGCTTCCACTAGCTATTTCTCATGGAGCAGGATATGAGAGTAACTCTCCTATGGCAGTAGCAGTAATTAGTGGTCTAATAAGCTCTACAATACTTACTTTATTTGCAATTCCAGCAATTTATGAAGTTTGCTATAAACTAGATAGAAAACTAAAAAGCATTTATAAAAGAGATTTGATTTAGATCTAATTCCTAAATCAAATTCTTAAACATTTTAAGCTTTTAAATCAAGGAATTTGAATTAGGAATTTAAAAATTATTTTTATCAAATTCCTATTTCAAATTCTTGGAAACTTCTTAAAAAATATAAATTAAAGTTTTTTAGAAAATACCTTATAAAGCAAATCAATCTCATCATCTTCAAAAATAGATGAGGTTTTATGCTGTAAATAATCTTTCATTTTAAATTTATTGATTTTTACACTATTTTTACAGCCATTGCAATACATCAAAAAGCCTTCTCCAAGTAAAAAATAATCACTCAGCTCCTTGCCACATTCAACGCAATTTTGACTAAAATTAAGCCTTCCTTCATGCTCAATCATAAGCGAATAAGCGTCAAGAAAAACCCTTTTATAATCTTGAATTTCAAGTCTTTTGAGTATTCTAAGGCATAAATTATAATAAAACTCTCCGCACTCTTGATTATCCTTTAAATGCTCGTATAAAAGAAAGCAAAAGTCCTGCCAAGCTTTAATGATTTCAACAGATTTTAAAGGCAAAGCAAGTTGCATTGTAGAATGAAGTTTAGGTAAAAACAAAGGTCTAATATCAAGCTCATAATCAATCATATTTCCGATTATTAAATGAGAATGTCTAACTCCATAAAATCTATAACATTTAATAAGCTCGTTATTATCAAGGATAAAGACTATTAAATCCTTATCCCTTACACTTATTGTATTTAAGATTATTCCTTGCAATAATTAGCACCTTCGTTTGCAAAGAATGTATCATAATGAATATTAAAAAATGCGTTTTCAAGGCTTTTGAATAATTTTGGATTTTGTGCTTCAAGACTTGCTAAAAGCTCTTTTGTTTCTGCTCTTGCGTGTGGCATTTTCACATCAAATCTCATAGCAGGACACGCTTCATCGCCTATTGTTTTAAGCCCATTTTTTATAGCATTTTCTCTTAGCATTCTTTCACGAACGAAAATTAAAGGACGAATTACGGTAATTCCTTGAGCTGAAGTAAATTTCGCTGCAAGTGTTCTTAAAGCGCCGTTATAAGTAAAGTTCATAAAAAAGCTCTCAATAGCATCATCTAAATGATGACCTAGAGCTAATTTATTAAAGCCATTTTCTTTTGCGTAAGTATATAAATACCCTCTTCTCATACGAGAAAAGAACGAACAAAAGCTTGAATTTTTACGGATTTTCTCACTTGAAATCTCGTAAATATTACTATCAATTATAGTGTGTTTAATGCCTAAAATCTTGCAATAATTACTTAAATATTTATAATCTTCGCCCATTCCATAGCTAAGCGTTACAGCTTCAAGATCAAATTTAAAAGGAACAGCTCTTTGCATATGTTTTAGTAGCATTAATAAGCTTAAACTATCTTTTCCGCCACTAAGACCTACTAAAACCTTATCGCCTTCTTCTATTAAGTCAAACTTATCACAAGCTCTTGCAACTTCTTTTATAAGTCTTTTACTAAGCTCGTTTTTAAACAAATGTTCGCACATTTTTAAAACAAAATTAGCACTATTTTTTGCAGCTAGTTCTAAAAACTCATCAAAACTCACATCAGCATTTCCACTAGCATCATCACTAATCGCTCTTAAAATCATACAAGGCACATTAAGGCTTTCACAAACTAAAGCAACACTAGCTCCTTCCATCTCCACAGCATCTGCGTTAAATGTATCTCTTATCCAAGTTTTTTTATTTTCATCGCAAATAAATTGATCAGCTGTTGCAATAATTCCTTCTTTTACACTAAGATTTAATTCTTTTGCAACTTTTTTAGCGATATTATTTAGCTTTTCGTTTGTTTTAATATAAACGCTTGTATCAGGCACAAAGCCAGGCTTATGACCAAATGCAGTAATATCAACATCATGCTGAACTAATTCATTAGCTATTAATAAATCTCCGATTTTTAACTCAGGATTTAGCGAACCAGCAACACCTGTAAATAATAAACAATCAGCCTTATATTTTTCTATCATAACACTTGCACTAATAGCTGCATTTACTTTACCTATTTTTGAGTTTGCAACAATTAGCTCATGCCCTGCATAATCAATAAAATAATAATTATTATTTGCGTATTTGCTTTCTTTATATGAATACTCTTTTAAAATCGGTTCAATTTCTTCACGCATAGCACCTAAAATTGCTATTTTCATAATTTTTCCTTAATTGCTTTTATAAAATTATTTATATCATCTAAGCTTTTTATGCTTACGCTTTCTTTTTGTGTGATTTTTTTGTTTAAACCGCATAATACATTGCTACCAAATTCTATAAAGCCATCAACACTACTTTCAAGCTCTAAAATACTTTGCTTGTATAAAACAGGCTTAATTAATTGCTCTTTTATTGCTTGTTTTGCTTCATTTTGTGTACTATAAGCAAGTTTTGTAGCATTTGAAATAACAGGAGTAAAATTATCATTAAATATTAAAAACTCTTCAAGTTTATTAGCTGCACTTTGCATTAAAGGACAATGACTTGCAACACTCATATTAAGCATCATTGCTCTTTTTGCACCAGCACTTTTAAAAAGCTCAGCACTCTCTTCTAAGTCTTTTTTAATCCCTGCAACTACAATTTGTCCATCGCAATTATAATTTGCTGCATAGATTTGTTTGTTTTCTGCATTTGCTTTATTGCAAATCATCTCAACATCACTATCATTTAAGCCAAGTATTACCATCATTGAAGCTGGATTTTCACTACTTGCACACTCTTGCATAAATTTACCACGCATATTAACTAATTTTAAAGCATTTTTTAAATCAATTGCTTTATTTGCACAAAGAGCTGAAAACTCTCCTAAAGAATGACCTAGTGAAGGGGTATTTTTCTTACTTATAAATGCTGCGTGATTACTCTCTCTTAAAGAAATTCTATTTTCATCTAATAGTTTTTCAAAAACCTTATAATACATCATGCTATTTAGCAATATTGCAGGTTGAGTAAATTCGCTTATATTTAATCTTTCATTTTCACTAAAAATTAATTCTTTAAAATCAATACCACAAAATTCGCTAACTTCATCATAAGTTTTTCTTACAAACTCAAAATTATCATACAAATCCTTCCCCATAAAAGCACTTTGTGAGCCTTGTCCTGGGTAAATAAAAGCGTAATTCATATTTTTTCCTTTTAATTTATTCTAAGCTAAATGACTAAAATTTTCTAATTAAAAATCTTATAAATATTAATAACAATACTAAAATCTGATTTAACAAGAAAACGATTATTACAAACAATAATCAAAACTAATAATGAAGATTTATAATAATCCTTGTCTTATTAAGCTAAGGCGACTTGGTCGCCTTAAAAAGTTATAGTTTAGCTAAACCTTAGCCCTAATTAACTTCTTCAGCAACCGCCGCCGTGGTGGTGATGGTGTTCTTCTTCATCATGATCATGATGTCCGCAACTTCCATCGCCTTTGCATCCGCCGTGTCCGTGATTTCCACAACCACAACCACCAGCTTGTGCTACTACACCACTTGCTAGCTCATCTTCTGTTGCCTCTCTTACTTCTTTAATGCTTACTGTAAATAATAAATCTTTTCCTGCATAAGGATGATTATAATCAATTACTACTGTATCATTTTTGATTTCTTTTACAACAACTCTTACGGTTGAACCATCTTCATTCTCGCCGAATAATTCTAATCCAACTTTAAGCTCGATTCCAGCAAATTGTTCTTTTGGTAATTCCTGAATCAAATTCTCATCATATTCTTGCCATGCTTTATCTTTTGTAATTAAGATATCACTTTCATCGCCTTCATTTAATTTAGCGATTTCTTCTTCTAAAGCTTCTAATACTTGATTTCTTCCTAATAAAAATGAAATAGGATGAAAATCAGTATTGTTTTCCAACACTTCGTTAGTTTTAGCATCACGCAATATAAAATTAAGTGATACAACACTATCTTTTTGTATAGCCATACTTTATCCTTTCTATTAATTTATACTTTTTGCTTCACTTGAATTTGGAAATTGTTTTTTAAGTGCAGCATAAAAATTATTTGCCTTATCTAGCTCATTAATTGCTTTTAATGAATTAGCTGTGTTTAATAAAATTAAAGGCATATTAGGAGCTTTTACCCCTTGTGCGTTATATAAATCCGAACTTGTTTTATAATAATAAATTGCGTTATTATAATCTTTTTTTGCATAAGCTATTTGACCTAAATAAAAATTACATTGAGCAGGTTTATGTCTTGAGTTTGCTAATTCTTCAAATATTTTAGCAGCAGCATCATAGTTTTTGCTATTAAATAAACTTATAGCATTATCCATTTTTTGTGCTGGAGTTTGAGCTGTTACATTATTTGTATTAAGCTCTATATTTGAGATTTTTGCAGCTTTACTCTCTCCTAAACTACCCACTAAATTAGTTAGTTCACTTAAAGCCTTTTTTAATTGATTAATCGCATATCTTTGATTTTTTAATTCTTGTTTTATATCTGCAAGTTCTTTATCATAACTTTCTGATTTTTCTTTTGAGAATTTCTCAACTTCTAATAACTTACCTTCAAAATTGTAAGTTTTATTGTTTAAATCATCTATTACGCTTTGAATTCCTTCAATTCTCTCTAAAGCTTTGTTTGTTTTAAAATCAACGCCAGTGTAATCTTTACTAAGAGTTTCAACCTTTTTTTTATTTTCTAACAATACTTTTTCGTTTTCTGTAAGTCCATAAGGTTCTTTAAGATTTATATTGCCTGCATTAAAGGCTGAAGTTTCAGCATAAATAATAGGGGCTAAAGCCCCTAAAAATATTATTTTTTTTATCATTTATTAAAACTGAACTTTTGTTTCAGCTCTACGATTTTGAGCATCACATTCTTTAGTTTTATCATTGCAAACTGGGTTGTTTTCGCCATAGCTCTTAATTGTAATTCTTGAGCTATTTACGCCTTGAGCTTCTAAGCCATCTTTAACAGCTTTTGCTCTTTTTAAACCTAGAGCTTGGTTATATTCTTCACTACCCCACTCATCGCAGTTACCTTCAACAACGATATTTAAATCTTTACCATCGCCATTTAATAAACCAGCATTGTTTGATACTACGCCATACATATCTGAACGAATATCGTATTTGTCAAAATCAAAATAAACTTTACCTAAAGAATTATTAATTCTATCTATCTTAGTATTAATATCTTCTTTTACATCTACATTGATTTCTGGAGCTGGCTCAACTTTTTTTGGAGCCTCAACTGTAGCCTTTTGACTACAACCAACAACTAAAGCTGCTAAAGCAACCGCATAAGCTAATTTTTTCATTATTATTCCTTTCAATTAAAAGTAAAGTAAATTATAGTTCTAAAAACTTTAAATTTATTTAATTACCAGTCTAAAGTTGAAATTTTGCCAACTTTTAAAGGGAAATGATACACTTTATTCTCATCAAGTCTTAATATCCCTAAAGAACTTTGCATTCCTAGTAATTTTATAAACATAATTGTCTTTCCATCATTGCTAAAATTGGGGAATATATTTCTTCCATTTAATGTAAGTTGTCTTACGTATTGAGAATCAGTTGCCATTACATATAGATTAAAATCCCCTGATTTTTCACGACTTGAATAAACTATATAATTATTAAATACACTAAATGCTGAATTGTTTTTACCATGATAAACTAATTGAGTAGCATTATTTTTATCAAGTCCTTGCATATATAAATTAGGATATGAACTTCTATCACTAACAAAAGCAAATGAATTATCTCCTAAAAACTTAGCACTAACATCAATTCCTTTATAGCTTGTTAGTCTTTTACTAGCTTTTGTATTTAAATCAAATAAAAATACTTCTGGCTGATCTTCTATGGTTTTAGTAATTAATGCCTTACTTCCATCTTTACTAATATCACTTAAAGCAAGCATTCCAACGCCTTGAGTAATCAATGTTTTTTGATTGTTTAATAAGTTATATTTATAAATACTTAAAGTATCTTTATTATAGTCTGTGTAATAAAAAGCATTTTGCTCTTCATTAGCCCATTTTGCAAATAAATTAAGTCCGCCTTGCATAATTATCTTTTGATAATTAAGAGTATAATCAGCGATTAAAATTTGGCTTTGCTTTGCAGCTATTTTTCTTGTTATTAAAATCTTTCTATTCATCCAATCAATATCTGCTATCTTTAAATCTTTTAGCATAGTTGATATTGCTTTATGAGATAAAAACACATAAGCATTTTTTGGATAAGAAAATTTATTTTCATATTTGCTTATATTATTTTCACCTTTTAAGACAATAGTTAAATCATAATTATTTCCACTAGGAACTAAAGTATAATTTAACTCATAATTAGCATCTGTGCTATCTGTAACTTCAAATTTAGAACTTACTAAAACATCATTTTTAATCACCTTATCAAAATCAAAATTAACTAAACTACTAGTTGTAATTCTAATCTTAGGTAAAACCTGTTGTTCGCTTACTACATCCATAATAATATCGGCGCTTAAGCAAACTAAACTAAAAAATAATAAAACTATCTTTTTCATTTTATCTCCTTGATACTTAATACGACTGAAAGTCTTAAATTGCCACTATAATCTTGCTGATTTGGTGGGATACCTAAATTTTTATTTTGTTGATTAATTGTTTTTATAAAAACTCTTGCGTATTGTCTTAATACCGAACTTTCATTAAAACCATTATCATGAAGTTTGATTATACCATTTTTTGATATTGTAAATGCTACTTCAAAAAATTCTTTATCATTTATACCACTACTATTTGCAGTAACTAAACTCCACACATTTTTTAAATAAGCATTCACTTTGCCAAAATATTCATCATAAATCCCTGAAACTTTTGCTGAAGTTGTTGTATTTTTTGAATTATTATTTGATTTAATTGTTGTGTTTGATAATTGATTTTGTAATTTTTTTAAGGCTGCTAATTGTTCATCGTTAAAAGTATTTTCTTGTTTTTTTACTTCTTTTTTAGTTTCTGTTTTAGCTACATTTAAATCACTAAACAAATCGCTAAAATCCGAATTCAAATTCTCTTTTTTTTCTTCTTCTTTTTGTGTTTCTTTTGCCGAATTTTCATTGCTATTATTTGCAATATTTTCATTTATTTTGTTTGAAACTTCTTTTGTGTAATCTTGTTTTATTTCTTCGTTTATATTAGTATCTTCTTGAACGAATAAAATATTTATATCGCTATTTCCATATTTTACAATTTCATCATTTGAAGCAAATAATTTAAGTAATAAAATTACAATCAATATGCTTAATATATAAATCAAACAAGATAATAAAAATGCTTTTGTTTTACTCATTTTGTTTGTAGAGAAATTTTTACAAAACCTGCTTTGCTAAAAGTAGTTAAAACTTGCATTAGCTTATCATAACTAATGTCTTTATCGCCTGCTATATAAATTATTTTTTCTTTATCTAATTGATTTTTAATTAAAGCAAAATTATCAAAAAAGCTAGTATATGAATATTTCTTTTTATTTAATACAATTTCATTATTTGTGATACTTACAAATATATCTTCTTTTTTTGCTTTGCTTACATTTGTTTTAGAGCCATTTGGAAGATTTATGCTTTCATCATATTTTAAATTAGGTATTACTAACATTAAAATTACAATCAAAACAAGCATAACATCAACTAAAGGTGTTATGTTTAATTCTGGCTCTTCGTTTAAAAAATTATTTTTCATTGTTTAAAATCTTTATTTCACTCTCTAAAATATTTAAACATTCAAATACTTTTCTTTTAACAATTAAGTGAAAAGTATAAGCTAAAATCGCCGATATAATACCGCTTGCAGTTGCTATTAAGGCATGACCTATTGGAGATGCAATTTGATTTATATCTGCATTACCATTTAAAGAAATTAAAGTAAAGTATATTGAAACAACAGTTCCAAATAATCCTATGAAAGGCGAAGTGGTAGCTATAATACTAAGCCAAGTAAGACCTTCGCTAAGGTTTTTACCTGCTTCGTTATAATATATTTCTAGCTTTGTTTTTGAACCTTCACAAGGTTTAAAATAAGATTCAAAAGATAAATCTTGGTTTTTTAATAACCTATCTAATGATTTTAATTCTTCTTGATAAAACTTTGAAATATTGCTTAAGCGATAAATAAAAATCGCTAAAGCAATAATAGAATAAAAAGCTAAAATCCCAACCGCTAATAAAGTAGCTAAGTCAAAATCTAAAATCAAATTCATTTAGAATCCAATCTCCCTAAAGTGGCTGCTAAAGTGGCTGAATTAGCACCAGCTGATTTTAATAATTCTTGTGCTTCTTCTAGTTTTTTCTTACTAATAGAGTTTTCTTTTCCACCTAGATATACAGCACCTTGAGCTAAAATAACAACCCCATTTTCATCAACTTTTACATGGCCTGAATCAATAGCAATTAATTCTTTTGAACCATCGCAATTTTCAACGCTAATTACTCCAGCTTGTAATAAAGAAATAATAGAAGCGTGGTTTGGTAATACACCAAACTCGCCTTCGCTTCCTGGAACTAAAACCGACTTAACTTCTGAATTAAAAATTTCTCCGTGCGGAGTAACTATTTCTAAAGTTAATTTATCCATATTAAGCCTTTAATTTTTCTGCTTTCTGTATAGCCTCTTCAATATTTCCTACCATATAGAACGCATTTTCTGGTAAATCATCGTATTTACCTTCTAATATACCTTTAAATCCTGCTATTGTTTCTTCAAGGCTTATATATTTTCCAGGGCTTCCTGTGAAAACTTCTGCAACAAAGAATGGTTGAGATAGGAATTTTTCAATTTTTCTTGCTCTTTCAACAATTAATTTATCTTCTTCACTAAGCTCATCCATACCTAAAATAGCAATAATATCTTGCAGGTCTTTATACTTTTGTAATACACTTTGAACTCCACGAGCTACTTTATAATGCTCTTCACCGATAATTTGTGGGTCAAGCATTCTAGAAGTTGAATCAAGTGGGTCAACCGCAGGATAAATTCCTTTTTCTGCAATACTTCTATTTAAAACCGTTGTTGCATCTAAGTGAGCAAAAACAGTCGCAGGTGCAGGGTCAGTTAAGTCGTCTGCTGGAACATATACCGCTTGAACTGAAGTAATTGAACCTTTTTTAGTTGATGTAATTCTTTCTTGGAATTTACCCATTTCACTTGCTAAAGTCGGTTGATAACCAACAGCTGATGGAATACGACCTAGTAGAGCTGACATTTCTGAACCTGATTGAGAAAATCTAAAGATATTATCAATAAACATTAAAACATCAAGTCCCATTTCATCTCTAAAGTATTCAGCCATTGTAAGACCGGTTAAAGCAATACGGTTTCTTGCCCCTGGTGGTTCATTCATTTGACCATAGCATAAGGCAACTTTGTCTAAAACATTACTTTCTTTCATTTCATTATAAAGGTCATTACCTTCACGAGTTCTCTCACCAACACCAGCAAATACTGAATAACCACTATGTTTAAATGCAACGTTGTGAATTAATTCCATAATAATAACGGTTTTACCAACACCAGCACCACCGAATAATCCTACTTTACCACCTTTTGCATAAGGAGCAAGTAAATCAACTACTTTAATACCTGTTTCAAAAATTTCACTTTTTGTGCTTTGTTCTTCAAATTTAGGTGGTTCTCTATGGATTGCCCATTTTGTTTCATAATTTTCAGGAGCACCTTCATCAATTAAATCTCCAACAACGTTGAAAATTCTACCTAATACTTTTTCGCCTACAGGAACACTAATAGGAGCACCTAAACTAGTAGCTTTTGTTCCTCTTACTAAACCATCTGTCATATCCATAGCAATAGTTCTTACACGACCATCGCCTAAATGAGCAGCAACTTCTAATATTAAACGAATTTGCTTACCTTCTACCTCATAATTTACTTCAATTGCTTCGTTAATTTGCGGTAAGTAGTCGCTAAATTCAACATCTACAACAGGTCCTAATACCTGAGATATAAATCCTTGCATCTATTCTCCTATTCTTTCATTGATTCAACACCACTAATAATCTCAATTAATTCAGTGGTTATGCTTTCTTGTCTTGCTTTATTGTATGCTAAATTAAGTTCTTTTACTCTTGCTTTAGCATTATTAGTTGCATTATCCATTGCTTGCATTCTAGCACTATGTTCTGCAGCTAGACTATCAATTAATGAATAAAACATACTATACTCAATATAGCGTTTTAGTAGTTCTTCTAAAACTTCTTTTTCTTCCGGCTCAATTTCTAATAAAGAATTTGAATTCGGAATTTCAAAATTGTCTGATTCTACTGGCAATAAATTACATACTGATAATTCTTGAGAAATCATATTTTTATAACCATTATGAACTAAAACTATCTTATCAGTTTCGCAAGCAACAAAATCATTTATTGCTAGGTTTATAATTTCTCTTGCCTTTTCGTAATCAGGTGATGAGCTTACACCTGTGTATTTATCAAGAATTTCAATTTTTTGGAAATTAAAAAATTCAATACCTACTTTTCCTATCGCTCTTAATCTAGTTTTAATACCTTTTTCTTTATTTTCTTTAATAATTTTACTAACTTCTTTTAAAGTTTTTATATTAAAACCACCACATAAACCTTTATCCGAAGTAATAAAAATAACATCCACAACTTTTATTTCATGCTTACCAAAAAATCTGCTGTCTCTTGCCATATCAAACTGATTAAGCTTGTATGAAATCTCATGCATAACTTCTTGTAATTTATTAGCATACACCTTAGACTTTTTTGCTAATTCTTCTGCTTTTTTTAATTTAGCAGTTGAAACAAGCTTCATAGCATTTGTAGTCTTTTGTGTGTTATGAACGCTTTTTATCTTTCTTTTTATCTCTTTTAAATTTGCCATTATTAAAACCTACGCTTGTGCTGCTTTAAACTCATTTAATAAATTTTTAATCTTATCTTCTAAATCACTATCTAAAGCTTTTTTAGTTCTAATTTGTTCAAAAATTTCTGGAGATTTTGTTTCAATATAAGCATATAAATCATTTTCAAATTTATTAATCTTATCTACTGAAACATCATCTAAGAAACCTCTTGTTCCTGCATAAATTAAAACAATTTGTTTTTCAATAGCTAATGGGCTATATGGAGGTTGTTTTAATACTTCAACCATTCTTTGACCACGCTCTAATTGTTTTCTTGAACTCTCATCTAAATCACTTGCAAATTGTGCGAACGCTTGTAATTCACGATATTGTGCAAGGTCTAGTCTTAATGTTCCTGAAACTTGCTTAGTAGCTTTAATTTGAGCTGAACCACCTACCCTTGATACTGATAAACCTACGTTAATAGCTGGACGAATACCTGAGTTAAATAAATCTGTCTCTAAGAAGATTTGTCCATCTGTGATTGAAATAACGTTTGTTGGAATATAAGCTGAAACGTCGCCAGCTTGAGTTTCAATAATAGGTAAAGCTGTTAGAGAACCTGCACCTAAAGCATCACTTAATTTTGAAGCTCTTTCTAATAATCTTGAATGTAGGTAGAATACATCGCCCGGATATGCTTCGCGTCCTGGAGGTCTGCGTAAAATCAAGCTCATTTCACGATAAGCTACTGCGTGCTTACTTAAATCATCATATACAATTAAAGCATGCTTACTATTATCTCTAAAATATTCACCCATAGTAACACCAGTATATGGTGCAAGATATTGAAGTGCAGCCGAATCACTTGCTGTTGCACTTACTACTATGGTATATTCCATTGCTCCATGCTCTTCTAATTTTTTAACAACTTGAGCAACTGTGCTTTGTTTTTGTCCGATTGCAACATAAATACATACAACATTTTGACCTTTTTGATTGATTATTGTATCTACTGCTACCGTTGTTTTTCCTGTTTGTCTATCTCCGATGATTAATTCTCTTTGACCACGACCAATTGGAACAAGAGCATCGATTGCTTTAATACCTGTTTGTAATGGCTCATGAACGCTTTTTCTTGCCATAATACCTTTAGCTTTTTCTTCAACAAAAGCTGATTTAGTAGTATTAATAGGACCTTTTGCATCAATTGGCTCACCTAAAGCATTAACAACACGACCTATTAATTCTTCTCCAACAGGAACTTTTAATAATTGCTTTAATCTCTTAACAGAGCTTCCTTCTTTAATATTTGAAAAACTTCCTAAAACAACGACACCAACACTACTTTCTTCAAGGTTTAATGCCATACCTTTTTCGCCGTTTTCAAATTCTACCATTTCTCCTGCCATAACATTTTTTAATCCAAAAACATTAGCAACACCATCAGCTATTGAAATAACTTTACCAGTTTCTTCAATTTCTAAATTTAAATTAAAATTCTCAATTCTTTCTTTAATAATTGAGCTAATTTCATTTGCGTTAAAACTCACTGTTACTCCTCTTAAATTGCTTTCATTATATGTTGTTTGATTTTTTCTTTTAAAGACAATTCAGAAACTATTATTTCATAACCTAAATCTTCAATATAAATTTTGATTTCATTTTTATCATGAATAATATTTCTTAATTTAATATCTTTTTTGAAATAATTTGATAATTCTTTTTCATGTTTTGAAATATCACTATCACTCATTTTATCTTTAGAATATATATCAGCATAATAAATATTGTTTTCTAAAGCTATTTTTTTAACTAATCTACTATAAAGACTAGGAATTTTATCTAATTTTGAATTGATACCTAATACTTTTAACAAATTAATTATTTCTTTTTTATTAGTATTGCAAATACTAGCTAAAAATTCAACTTTTTTATCCAAGCTAATACCTACTGCATTAATAATTACTAATGTATTTTTGTCTTCAAAAGCTTTAGCTAAAATCTCAAGTGCTTTTACGAAATCTTCTCTATCATTTCTTTGCATTATAATATCTACATACTTTTCCATTAGCTAACTTTCCTTGAAACAATATCTAATAAATCATTTTGTTTTAAATTAATATTAGAGTTTAAAAGCTCATCTAAAAGCTCATTTACAACTTCAGCTTTAGCTTTTTTCTCTTCAAATATTTTTTGCTCTTCATAAGATTTTTTCATATTTTCAATCTCATTTTCTGCATCTTTTAAAATATTTTCACTTAATTTAACAGCTTGCTCTTTAGCTAATACTATTAATTTATCTGCTTCATTATTTGCTATTTCAATTCTTTTAATAGCATCTTCTTTATTTTTCTTAGCTTCATCTAAACTTTTTTCTATACTAACTAGTCTATTTTTAATGTTGTCAATTCTATCGTTATATATTTTTTTTACATGTTTTGCAAGTAAAAAATACATAATTACTACGAATATTATAAAGTTTATTGTTCTAGGAAAAATATCACTCTCACTAGCTAATAAAAAAGTTGGTAATAAAATAAAAATCAATCTATTCATAAAACAACCTTAAATTTTCTCAATGCTAGTTTTTAAAGCATTTTCATATTGAGTTAAATCAGCTCTTAATTCATTTTTAAATTGAGTTTTTTTAACTTCAAGTTCGCTTAAAAATTTTTGATATTCTAAATCAAAACTAACCTTTTTTTCTTCTATAGCTTTAGAAGCTTTTTCTTTAGCTATAGCAACCTGCTCGCTTTTGATGGCTTGAGCTTTAGCTCTTGCATCAGCATAAATCTTAGCAATTAATGTTTCATTATTACTAGCATCTGTGTTATTTTGCTGGATTTTTGCTTCATCTTCTCTTATTCCATCATCTCTATTTTTCATAAAAGTGAGTAATGGTTTATATAAGATTGAATCTAAAATCCAAAACAATATTATAAACAAAGTAGCTGTTAATAACATCATTTTAAGATCTAAGTCATCAAACATACATTCTCCTTATTTTGATAAAAGTTTATATTAACATAAAAAAATCAAACAATATTTAAATTATAAGTTTTTTATAGCTTTTTCAATAAAATTTTTGGTCTTTTCTTGACTTAAATTTAATATAAGCTTACCATTTTGTAGTTTAAAGTCTATTTCAAATTCTTTTAATTTATTTAACAATTGTTCATCTAGTAAATGATTTAAACTTTTGCCTTTTAATTTATTTGCTAATTTTTCACAATCTCTTACATTAAGCTTTTGACCTATTATAGTATTTACTAAAATTTTTTCATCTTCTTTTTGTCCTGCAATAACCTTTGCATGTCCTGCGCTTAATTTACCTTCAATAATTAATTTTTGTGTATCTTCACTAAGAGTTAAAAGTCTTAAAGTATTTGCAATATTTGCTCTACTTTTTTGTATGCTTTGAGCTAGTTCTTCTTGAGTTATATTTCTTACTCTCATTAATTCTTTATAAGCTAAAGCTAATTCAATAGGATTTAAATCTTCTCTTTGTATGTTTTCAAGCAAAGCCAATTCTCTTGTTTTGCCTGAGTCAATATTTGCAATAATAGCTCTTATTTTTGTTTCTTTAAGAGTTTTAAAAGCTCTTAATCTTCTTTCCCCTGCTATTAAAAAATATTTAGTAGTTTTTTCTAAAACTTCTCCATTTTCTTTTGCTTTTTCACACAACTCATCTGCATCAATTACAACAATAGGCTGCAATAAACCATGATTTTTAATAGAAATTGCAAGCTCGTTTATGCTATCTTCATTAAAATTTTTTCTTGGTTGATATGGATTTGGAGTAATTTCATCTATATCAATTTCTTTTATTGTATCCAACTCATTATGAAATACTCCACTCATCTCATCATCATACACAAGTGAAATATCATCTAAAATACTACTAAAATCTGCACCTAAAGATTTTTTTGCCATTTTTTTATCCTATTAAAGAAGTTGCTAAGCTTTGATAAGCCACACAGCCTGGTGATTTTATATCATATAAAATTATAGGCTTTCCAAAACTAGGACTTTCTGCTAATTTTACATTCCTAGGAATAATTACAATTTCACCATCTTTTTTAAATAATTTCTCACTAAAATGCTTTTTTAATTCCGTTACAATTTCTTTAGATAAATTGTTTTGCGGACTATACATAGTAGGTAAAATTCCTCTAATTTTTAGCTTTGAATTGAATGTTTTTTTGATTGTTTGTATAGTTCTTAAAATCAATACCAAACCTTCTAAAGCTAAATATTCACATTGAATAGGAATTATAACATCAGTGCTTGCTACAAGTGCATTAATAGTAATATTTCCCAATGATGGTGGAGAATCAATAATAACATAATCATATTTATCCACAACACTAGATAAAGCTTTTGATAAAATCTGTTTGCTTTGATTAGAGCCAAGTTCTTGTTCAAAACTTGTTAAAACAATATTTGATGGAGCTAAATCAAGTTTTGGCAAACTAGTCTTTAAAATAATTTCATCAAGAGTTTTTTTACCACTTAAAACATGATAAATATTAAAATCGCTCTTTTTACATCCACATCCTGTTGTAGCATTTCCTTGCGGATCCATATCTATAAGTAATACACTTTTTTCCGCAACTGCTAAAGATGCTGCTAGATTTACTGCTGTTGTTGTTTTTCCTACGCCACCCTTTTGGTTAGCAATCGTTATAATCTCACTCATCTTAAACTATATATCCTTTTATTATCTACTAAAATTGAGCCGTCTTCATATAATTTCGCATCTTCTAAAGAATGAACACATTCATCACTTTTAAAATAAAAAGCTCTACTTAACTCAAAATCTCTTTTATAATACTCAAAAATTTCTTTCCAAGAATAACCATAACTAATTTTATCAAAAAAAGCTTTAAGCAAGTTTGAATAACTTATGTTGATATCCAAAACCATCGCTTCATTTGGTGCATTAGTAATGTTTAAACCTAAACCGCATACTAATTTATCTTTTACCTTTGAAGTTATTAAACCACCTATTTTTTTATTAGCTATATAAAAATCATTAGGCCATTTAATAAAAACTTTAGAATTATTTTCTTGTAAAACTAATTTCATAATCATTGAATAATATATGCTAGCAGATTGAATAGGTAAATCGCTAGGAATATTATCAGAATAAAAAGAAATATATAAATTATTTTGAATATCTAAATTAAATTTAGAATAATCATCATAAAAAATAAAATCTACATTAGAAAAATCATCATTTTTTACACTAGAATTTGAATTCGGAATTACAAAACCACCTTCACTATTCCAAACCCTATTACAAGAGCCAATTCCATTTGTTTGCATAAGAGCTGCAATAGCAAAAGAATTTTCATTAAAGCCTTTTTTAATTGCTGCAATAAGCTCAGTTTGAGTTGAGCTTATTGTCTTAGCTAGAGCAAACTTAAACAAGTTTATCCCCTTCTTTTAATCTTTTACCATTTAAATATACATTTGCATCTAGGGATTTTTTGCCAGCTTCTTGAAGCTTTAATATTTTTAATGAACCTTTTTTGCAAGTTAAAATAAAATAATTTTTACCTATTTTTTTAATAATACCTTCATCATTAAAGCTTTCATATTCATTTAAAATCAACTCATTAAATTTTAAACCATTTTCTAAAAACACATTAGGCCAATCATAAAATGCTAAAAATTTTTGATAAATTTCTTTTGCATCCTTTAATTCAATAAGCCCATCTTGTTTTTTGATAATTTTTGTATGAGTTGCTAAGCTATCATCTTGTTTAATAGCTTTAAAATTACTTGGATTTTCAAGTAATTCAAGCAACATTTTTGCTGATAATTTTGACATTTTATCAAATACAACAGGTGAAGTTAAATCTTTGATATTTAATTCTTGCTGATACAAAATATCACCTGTATCAAGCCCTACATCCATATTCATAAGAGTTACTCCGCTTATTTCATCTGCATTTAAAATCGCACTTTGAATTGGAGAAGCTCCTCTATAATAAGGCAATAAACTAGCATGTGTATTAATACAAGGTGCTATATCTAAAATATCTTTAGGTAGTATCTTACCATAAGCTGCAACTATTATAAAATCAGGTTTTTTGCTTTTAATTAGTTCAAAAACTTCTACATTATTTTTTAAAGTCTTAGGTTGAATTAATTCTAAGCCTAGTTTTAAAGCAACTTCTTTTACAGGGCTAGGAGTTAATATTTTTTTTCTTCCAACTTCTTTATCTGTTTGCGTTAAAACTAAACTTATATTATGAATTTTTGCTAATTCTTCTAAAATAAATGCCGAAAATTCGGGCGTTCCCATAAATATAATATTTTTTTTCATGATATACCTAAAAGTTAAGATTTGTTATTCAAATAACATTTTTGATAAAGATAATTTTAATTCTTTTATACCATCATTTGTAACTGAAGATATTTTTGTAACAAAAACTAAATTATCATATCTTTTTAAATATTCATTTAAAAGTTCAATTTCCTGATCTAAATTCTCTTTTGCAACATCACATCTAGTAATTGCAACTGCAAATTTAAAATCATTTAATCCGTAAGTTTCTAATTCTTTATATAAGTTAATAAATTGTTCTTTAACACTCATTTGCTTAAAACTATCTAGCATAAACAACAAGCACTTAGATCTTGAAATATGTTTTAAAAACTCAAAACCAAGCCCTTTACCTTCGCTAGCACCTTCTATTATTCCAGGAATATCAGCCATAACGAACGAGTAGTCGTTAATATCAACAACTCCTAATTTCGGAGTTAAGGTAGTAAATTCATAATCAGCTATCTCAGGCTTTGCATTACTTACAATGCTAATTAAAGTAGATTTACCAACATTTGGATAACCTACCAAGCCAACATCAGCGATTAATTTTAATTCAAGTCTTACTTCTATACTCTCACCTTTTTTACCAGGTTGTGCATAAGTTGGTCTTTGATTTACTGCACTTTTAAAATGTCTATTTCCAAGACCACCAAGACCACCTTTTAGTAAAACAATTTGCTCTCCTAAAGTAGTAAAATCATGCAATATTTCATTATTTTCTAAATTAATAATT
Source organism: Campylobacter sp. Cr9 (assembly GCF_020138295.1). Classification (NCBI taxonomy): domain Bacteria; kingdom Pseudomonadati; phylum Campylobacterota; class Epsilonproteobacteria; order Campylobacterales; family Campylobacteraceae; genus Campylobacter; species Campylobacter sp. Cr9. Next base: position 51,210 of record NZ_JACGBH010000005.1, read on the forward strand.
TGAGTTCCAATAGGAACCTTAATTTCTAAATTAGCACCTTTTTTACCATTCTTATTTCTTGGCAAACCAACATCACCATTATCAGCTTTTAAGTGAGTTTTACCTTTAAAATGAGCTAAAGTATGAAGATTATTATCACATATTATTACAACATCTCCACCACGGCCACCATCTCCACCATCAGGACCACCTAGCGGAACATGTTTTTCACGGCGAAATGAGCTAGCACCCGCTCCGCCGTTTCCAGAGCTTAGCCTAATTTTTATACTATCAACAAACATTATTCCAAGCTCCTTTTATATTAATTAAACTGCAGGATATACAGATACTTTTTTGCGGTTTTTGTCTTTTCTTTCAAATTTAACAAAACCATCAACTAAAGCAAAAATTGTATGATCTCTTCCCATTCCAACATTTGCTCCTGCGTGTGTTGCAGTTCCTCTTTGGCGAATAATAATATTACCAGCTCTTACGAACTCGCCACCAAATTTCTTAACACCTAGACGTCTACCTATCGAGTCTCTATTATTTTGAGTTGAACCTTGACCTTTCTTGTGTGCCATTGTATTTCTCCTTACGCTTTAATTTCTTTTACTACTACACGAGTAAATTGTCTTCTAAAACCTCTTTTTAGTTTAGAATCTTTTCTTCTTCTTTTCTTAAAAATTACAACTTTTTTATCTTTACCTTCGTTAATAACTTCAAGAACAACTTTAGCTCCACTAACAAAAGGTGTGCCTATTTTTAATTCTTTATCGTTAATAGCTAAAACTTCTGTAACTTCTACGATAGACTTTTTTTCTGCTTCAAAGCGATCTAACTTTAACTCGTCGCCAACACTTACTTTATACTGCTTACCGCTATGTTTAAAAATAGCATACATATTTCATCCTTTTTGATTTAGTAAGTCCCATTAAGCACTTTAAAATTTTAAAGATTTATAAGCTTAAATGAGTTGTAAAAAGCGAATACTATCAAAAAATCATTAATTTTTATTTAAAATTTTATTTTTTTTGCTACACTTATAGGAATTTTTAATTAAAAAGGAAATTAGTTATGGGTTTTGAAGGTAGAAATGAACTAGTTAATTCTAGTATTAGTTATTTTGAAAAATACACACATAAATTTATAAATAATATTCAGACGCATTATAGAAGCGAAGGCAAATTTTTATCAAAAGAATGCGAAGAAGCCTATGAAGAGCTTTTCTCGATGCTTTTAACAAAAGATTTTGATACAGAAAGAGGTAAAGAAATTGCTAAAACTAAAGATTTTAACAAGGCTTGTTTTTTTGAATTCTTACTAAAAACTTATATTGATTACTCAAAACATGTATTAAGCAATAATTTAAATCATAAACTAGTTATAAATTTAGCTTTTGCATTAGAAAGATATGGTTCTATTTTTTGCACAATTTGCCATGATTCATCAACTGCACAAAGCTCTATTAATGTATTTTCAGCTAGTAGCTCAGGTGGATTTTTTATCCATGAAAACTTCATAGATACATTTAAAAAGATGATTTCGGTAGGCGAAAAACTAGAGTTTTTAAATCTTTACAATGGTGTTCCTGTAAGAACTTATGGAGAAATACTACAAGTTGAAGATGCTAGTATAGTAGTAAAAGTTGATTTAATGCAAATACTAGCGATGAAAGAAGAAGATTGTGCTTATATTATTCAAAATCAATATTTACAAAAAAATATCAAAGCAAACATACTATCAGTAAATATAGTAAATTGCACAGTAACTCTAAACAATTTTGAAAGCCAACCATATATGCATGCTTTAAAAAGAGCATATCCTAGGGTTCATCCTAATGAATTTACAAAAATTGCTCTAACTCACGAAGATGGAAGAGTTGCAAATGGAAAACTATTTGATATTTCAGAAGGCGGAATTGGTGTTGTATCTAATGAAGATGTAGGATTTAAGAGTGGAGATATCTTATCATCTTATATACACTTACATATGCCGTATTCAAATGAAGCAGTTGAATTTAATTTAAAATTTAAACTTGTTGTTTTAATCGTATATCAAAATGCTTATAGATATTGTTTAGAAATTCTACCAAATCAAGAAGATGCTAAAAAAATTCAAGAATTTGCAAGTAGAAGAGTAGATGAAACATTAGTGGAACTAAAAAATCAATTAAGCCTTTATAAAAGAGATTAATAATGGGTCTTGATGTATTTATAATAGATTTATTTACTAACCATAACTTAATTTATATGTTAATCGCCTATTTAATAGGCTCTATTCCTTTTGGATTAATATACGCAAAGCAATTTGCAAAAGTAAATATAAAAGAATCAGGCTCAAAAAGTATAGGTGCAACTAATGTATTAAGAGTGGTAAAACAAGTAAATCCTAAACTAGCTAAAAAATTAGCAATAGCAACAATGCTAAGCGATTTTTTAAAAGCAATGTTACCTATTGCTTTTGCACTAATAAATGATGTTAATATTGCTACAATTTGGGCTATGGCAGTTCTTAGTGTTATAGGACATTGTTATAGTATTTATCTAGGTTTTGATGGCGGTAAAGGAGTAGCTAGTGGAGCAGGTGCATTAATATTACTTGTTCCTTATTCTGTAATAATAGGACTAATTTGCTGGCTTATCATAGGTAAAGTATTTAAAATATCAAGTTTAGCTTCATTAATAGGATTTAGCATAGGTGTAATAAGTGCTGAATTTTTATATGCTGACCTTAGTATTAATTCTCATGCACCGCTTTATTTGATATTATTTTTTATTTTTTATAAACACATACCTAATATTAAAAGATTGATTTTAAAAGACGAATGCAAAGTCATATAATAATCAAAATTGATTTTAAATGTATAATAGGCTTATTAGAGTTTGAAAGATTAGAAAAACAAAAAATAAGCCTAGAAATAGATGCTAAGGCTGATAGCTTTTTAGACTATGCAAAAGTAGCAAAATTATCAAAAAAATATCTAAAAGAAAAGAAATTCTACACATTAGAAAAGGCAAATAAAAAACTTGCTAAAAAAATTAAAAATAAATTTCCACAATTAAAAAAGATTAAAATAAAAATTAAAAAACTAGAAATTATGAAAAATGCAACTTTGGGTGCTAAATACAAAAAAAAATATTAAAATAAGTTTAAAAAAACTTGAATGTTTGCTTAAATTGTGTTAGCATTCCCTTAATTTTACTTTAAGGAAAAAAAATGCGTATTTTAGTTGTAGAAGATGAAATATCTTTAAATAAGACTTTAGCCGAAGGCTTAACTGAATACGGCTATCAAATAGATTCTTGTGAGAATTGCAATGATGCTGCTTATTATGTAGGAATTAGAAATTATGATTTGGTTTTAACTGATTGGATGTTGCCTGATGGAGATGGAACTGATTTAATTCATATAGTAAAACAAAAATCTTCAAGAACTTCAGTTATCATTCTATCAGCAAAAGATGATAAAGAAAGTGAAATAACAGCATTAAAAGCAGGTGCTGATGATTATATTAAAAAGCCATTTGATTTTGATGTTTTATTAGCTAGAATTGAAGCTAGACTTAGATTTGGTGGCTCAAATACAATTAAAATTGACAATCTTGAAATTGATCCAGATGAAGAAAAAATCACATACAAAGGTAAAGAAATAGAACTAAAAGGAAAACCTTTTGAAGTATTAACTCACCTTGCAAGACATTCAGATCAAATAGTTTCAAAAGAGCAATTATTAGACGCTATTTGGGAAGAACCTGAATTAGTAACCCCTAATGTAATTGAAGTTGCAATCAATCAAATTAGACAAAAAATGGATAAGCCTTTAGGGATTTCAACTATTGAAACAATTAGAAGAAGAGGCTATAGATTTTGCTTTCCCAAAAAAGCATAAGAAATAAGTTTTTCTTACAACTAGCATCAACTATTACGGTGCTAGTTGTTATTTTTTCAATTTTGTCTTATCAGATTCTAAAGATTAATATTATGCAAAATGAATTTGATAATCTCATAAAAAACGCAATAAGTATAATAGAAGTAAATAATAATTCTGATTTTATAATATTTAAAGATTATAAAATCATTCATTTAGATAAAAAAAACGCAAAGCCTAATTTTAAAATAGTCAATGAAAATGATAAAAAAATCCTAATTCTTACTCATCCATATAATGAATTAGGAGATTATATAATCTTAAAAAAAGATATAACTCAATCAATAAAAATACTTGATACTATATTTATAAGCTTGTTTTTAATAATTATTATTGCTATTAGTTTGATTATTTTTTATTCTTTATTTTTATCAAGAATACTTTCAATGCACTTAAAAGAATTAAGTGTAAAAATAAGTAGATTTGATGATAATTTTACTAATAGACTTGATACTAAAAACTATCCATTAGAATTTAAAGACATAATTAGTAGCATAAATCATCTAATTACTAGAATACAAAATTATAACACTTCACAAAAAGAGCTTTTTATAGGAATTGCACACGAATTAAAAACCCCATTAGCAGTAATAAAAGCAAAAAATGATGTAACTCTAATAAAGCCAAGAGATAGTGAGTATTACATTAATACAATAAAAAATTCAAATGAAAGCATAGATAATATAAACAAAATCATAAATGAAATTCTAAAAATAGGACGATTAGAAGGTGCTCAATTTGAAGAACCTGATGAAATAGACTTAATTGAGTATATAAAAAATGAAAGCAAAAATTTTAGTCTTTTAGGCGCAAAAACAAGCCAACGCATAGAATTAAATCTAAGCCCAAACGAGCTTCGCATTAAAATACAAAAAACACTATTTTCACAAATTTTACAAAATTTTATACAAAATGCTTTTAAATTTTCAAGAGAAGATACAATAATAACAATTACGACTTTTATTAAAGATTCTACATTTTATTTATATGTAGATGATATGGGTTGTGGAATTAGCGAAGATAAAGATTATTTCGCACCTTTTAAACGATTTGGGAATAAAGAAGGTGTAGGATTAGGGCTTTATTTGTCAAAATCAGCAGCAACAGCCCTAAAAGCTGAAATAAAACTTGAAAACAGAAAAGATATGCAAGGAACAAGAGCTATTTTTTCAATGAAAATCAAAAAAAATTAAGAGAGAAATATGGCAAAAAAAACAGCAATTATTGACTTAGGTTCAAATGGCATTAGAATGGCGATTTATGAAAAAACTTCAAGATATGGATTTTATATATTAAACGAGCAAAAAGTAAAATTTCGCCTAGCTCAAGGTGCTTACGAACAAGATAATATACTTTTAGAAAAACAAATCAAAAAAGCTTATGAAATAATAAAATATTTTAAAAACCAAGCCCTTAATTTTAAATGCAATAAAATTTATTGCATAGGCACATCAGCCCTAAGAGATGCAGTAAATAAAGATGAATTAGTAAATCTATTAAAAAAAGATTTAAAGTTAAACATAAAAACAATTAGTGGCGAAGAAGAAGCATATTTAAGTGGTTTTGGTGCAATCAATCTACTTCCAAAACTTGAAGAAAAAGCAATCTGCCTTGATATAGGCGGAGGAAGTGCTGAGCTTTGTCTTTGTGAAAATCAAAAAATAATAAAAACATTCTCGCTTGATTTAGGAACAGTTAGGCTAAAAGATTTGTTTAAAGATAAGTTTAATAAACTAGAAAAACACATAGATGCGTATTTAGATAAAATCCCGCAAGATTTTAAAGCTTCAACCCTAATTACAATAGGCGGCTCTTTAAGAGCAATTAGCAATGCAATTATGGAAAAAAACAACTATCCATTAAATCAAGTTCATGCTTTTTCATATCAAGCTAATGATGAGATTGATTTTATAGACAAAATTATAAATTGTAAAAATCAAGAATTAAGCTCGCTAGGTATTAAAAAAGAACGCCACGATACCATAAAAATGGGGGCGTTAGTCTTTTATAAAATCATTAAAAAACTTCAAATAAAAAACATAATAACAAGTGGTGCAGGAGTAAGAGAAGGTGTATTTTTAAAGGATTTATTCAAGCATCACAAGGGCTTTCCTGTTAATTTTAACCCTAGTTTAAAGAGTTTAGAAGATAGATTAGTTAAGTTTAAATCAAGCTCATTAGTTAGTAATGTAAATAAACTTTTTAATGTTTTAGAAGATATTCATTATGTAGATAAAAAATATCAAAAACACCTAAATTATGCTGCAAGACTCATTGAAAGTGGCTTATTGCTAAGCTTTTATTCAAACCACAAGCATAGTGCCTATTGCATATTGAGTGGATTAAATTTTTGCATAAAGCATGAAGATAAGGCATTAATAGCAACGATTATTGAACAACACGGCAAAAAAATAAATTATGAAAATCTCAAATTAAACAAGCTCTTACCAGACGAAAACACAATAAGCTGGCTTAATTTCATATTAGCATTTTGCAATACTTTAAACAAAGGCAAAGAAAACGAACTTTGCAACTTTACTTACAAAAACAAAACTTTATATATAGAAAAGAAAACAAACAATTTCATCATTCAAGAAGCAATCAAAAAAATAAGCAAACCAAAAAGCTTTAATATTTATATAAATGATGAAGAAATTTAACACTATTTTAGTTGAAAGAATTTGAATTAGGAATTTAGCTTTTAATCTTAAAAACTTACTATGATAAAATCCAAATTCCTATTTCAAATTCCACGAAAATTAACAAGAATTTGAATTAGGAATTTAGCTTAAAGAATTAAGATATTTTAAAATAGTTGCAATTATATCTTCATCGCTTTTACTAGGTGCTTTTAGAATAATTCTTTCATCGTTTTCTTTTAATAATTTTATATTTTGCTCGTAGTTACTAACTTCAATAAAATTATTTTTAATACATAAAATCTTAATCGCCATAAGTGAAAAATAATTCTTAGTATAGCTATCAAACTTACCAAATCTATCATTAAAACTATCTTCTAAAGCACTAAGTTCAGCTAAATTTTCGCACTCATTTACCTTTCTATATAGCGATAATCTTAACTTATCATTTGGCACCAAATAATCACTTATATAAGCATTTACTAATAGTTTTTGCTCGTATTTTATCTCTTTTGTAACATTGCCTTTGCTTAAGCGATTGATTTCAGCTTCAAGCATTTTTATATATAAAGCATAGCCTAGTTGTTCTATATGTCCGCTTTGCTCAGCTCCTAAGAGATTTCCACCGCCTCTTATTTCTAAATCCATTTGCGCTAGTGTGCTACCACTTCCAAGATATGAATTACTTGCTAAACTTAAAAGCCGTTTTTTTGAATCTTCGCTAAGATTTTCTTCATTATCTACTAGAAAATAGCAAAATCCTTGAATCTTACTACGCCCTACTCTGCCACGAAGTTGGTGTAAATCTGCTATTCCAAAATGATTTGATTTTTCTACTATTATGGTATTTGCATTAGCTAAATCAATTCCGCTTTCTACAATGCTCGTGCATAATAATAAATCATATTTTTTATCTTCATAAGCAAAAAGCTTTTCTTCTGCTTCATTTGCAGGAATTTTTGAATGCAATACTAAAATCCTAAGATTAGGATATAAATTCTCTAAATAACGCTTTTTATGCTCAATTGAAGCGATGTGATTGTGAATATAAAAAATCTGCCCTCCTCGCCTTAATTCTCTAGCAATAACCTCTTTAATCAAAGCATCATCATAAGGTTTTACAAAGGTTCTAACATCTAGCCTATCATTTGGCGGAGTTAGGATTTGCGAATATGTTTTAAGCGTGCTTAAAGCTTGATTTAGAGTTCTTGGAATTGGAGTTGCACTCATGCTTAATTGATGAGCTTTTATACTTATATCTTTTAATTTTTCTTTTTGTTTTACGCCAAATTTATGCTCTTCATCAATTACTATTAATCCTACATCATCAATCGCTAAAGATAAAAGCGAGTGAGTGCCTATTATAACCTTAGGCTCTTTTGTATTCATAATGGCTTTTTTAGTATTTGAAAATCTATCAAGCCTAAATACATTTATCCCAAAAGGCTCTAAGCGATTTTTTAAGGTCTTATAATGCTGAGAGCATAAAAGCGTGGTTGGAACGAAAAATAAAGCATTCAAGCCACTTTTAACACAAGCAAATATTGCATGCATAGCAACTTCAGTTTTACCAAAACCAACATCAGCACTAAGTAGCCTATCCATAGGAGTTGTTTTTGCTAATTCAGCAAAAATTTCATCTAACGCTTTTTCTTGATCGCTTGTTAGATTAAACCCTGCACTAGCCTTAAAAAGCTCATATTCTAAAGGCTTTTTAATAGCTTTTGTCACAATTAATTGTCTTTTTGCTGCAAGTTCAGTTATCGCACCTGCTATTGCTAGAAGTTTTGTTTTTAACTTTTCTTTTAATTTTACAAAGGTATTTTTGCCTAACTTATCAAGCTCAGGAATAGAACTTGAAATATATTTATCAAGCAAATAAAGTGAGCTAGTAGGTAGCAATAATTTATTTTCATTTTGATATTCAATCACAATAAATTCTTGCTTTTTACCTTCATTTTCTATTAATTCAAGTCCTAAAAATCTGCCTACTCCATAACGCTCATGAACTACATAATCATTTTTAATTAATTCATCTAAGATTATACTAGATTTATATTTTTTCTCTTTTTTATAGTATTTATTAAGGCTTATTATTAATTCATCATCGCTTTTAATATTTACAATTTCGTTTGAAATAATTTTTTCTACATTAGACCCAAGCTTAAATTCTAAAAATTTATTTTCATTACTTGCTAGAAGTTTTATTTTTTTATTTTCGTTTAATTTAAAAAAATCATTGCTAGGGATAAATACCATATCTTGATATTTTAATGCTTTGCTAATTACATTTCCTATTTCAAATTCTTTAATGCAAACATAAGAAAAATCCAAATAATTATGCAATTTTAAATACCAATAAAATACGCTCTCATAATCTTTAAAACTATCATCAGAGTTTTTTATATCATCGTTAATTTTTTCAAATTCATCTTCGCTAACTCTTGAAATTATCGGTAAAATTAAGCATTTTTCTAATTCTTCTTTAAAGCTAAGTCCTGTGGCTGCATCAAAAAACTTAATGCTCTCAACCTCATCATCAAATAAAACAATCCTAATAGGATTTTCATATTTTAAAGAAAAAATATCTATTTTTTCATGCCCTATACAAAACTCCCCTGGGCTTTGCACCATATCTACTAAAGTATAATTTAATCTTAAAAGCTCTTTTGCTAAATTTTTTAAATTAATTCTACTTGCAAATTCAATTTCTAAACATTTTAAATTTTCTTTTGTAGGTAAAGGCTTTTTAATAGTATTAATAGGAATTATTAAAATCTTTTCATCTTCATAATCATAATAATCACTCAAAACCTTTGAAATATCAAAAAGCTCCATTGTAAATGAGAGTAAATCATCGCCAATATCAGCTCTAAAATCAGGCATAATAAAGCTTTTTTTGTTTAAAAATTCGGCTACACTTGCAAGACTTTTTGCCTCGTTTAAATCTTCACAAACTACTATTTTTGGGCTATTTTTTAATAAATATTCATATAATTTTGCTTGCATAAGCTTTTAAAAACCTTTCTACTAAAACAAAAGAGCCAAATACAGCATAAAATTTATTATCATCTAACTTATAAAAATCATTACATTTTATATCTAGCTCTTTGCAAATGCCTTTTACATCAGCTAATGCTCTATGCGAGCTTTCGTAATTAAAAATTAAAACTTCATCAATGCAAGGCTTTAGAATTTGTAATATATCTTTTACATCTTTATTAGCAAAAAAATTAGCTATTAAACTAACTTTGCCATTAAAATGCTTTTGTAATTCCGATTTCAAATTCTTTGCAGCTGCGCCGTTATGCCCTACATCAATGATTATATTTTTTGCTAGTTTTTCACATCTAGCTCTTAAATCTAATTTAATAGCTTTTCCTATATAAAAATGATTAAGTAGTTCAAAATAAGCAAGTTGAGCTAAGCTAAAATTATGCTTTAAAAACTCGCTTTCATCAAGACATAATTTAGAATAATCGTATTTTAAAAAACTTGCTTTTACGCCTTTTTGAATGACTGCCTTTCTTATCATTTCATTATCATTTGCAAATACATTTACATTTTGCATTGCTTTGATTTTTGTTCTATAAATATCATCTAAATTAGAGCCTAAAATATCAGCGTGGTCAATACTAATAGGAGTAAATACACATAAATCTCTTTTAAAAATACTTGTAGCATCGTATTCACCGCCAAGTCCAGCTTCAAGCACTACGAAATCGCACTCAGCAAAAACAATAGGTGCTAAAAAGCATAAATATTCAAAATAACTAAGGCTTTCTTTAGTATTTAGCTCTTTTAATTTGCTTTGTAATATTTGATGAGCAATATCAAGATTAATTTCTAATGGATTTGAGTTTTCGTATATACTAAAACGCTCTTTATAAGAAAATATATGAGGGCTTATAAAATGCCCTACTTTATAGCCACTATTACTAAGCATTAAAGCAAGGTATCTTCCAGTGCTTCCCTTACCATTAGTACCTAGAATTTGAACTACTTTTTGAGTGTAATCAAATACTAATAAATGTTTAAATCTATGAGCCTTAAAAAGGTCAAATTTTTCGTAAAATTCAGCTAAATTATCTAAATAGCTTGTAAGATTATTTTCTGCTTGCACTTTTTATATTATTTCTACCTGCATCTTTTGCAGCATATAAAAGCTTATCAACAGCTTCAATAAACTGCTCTTGAGTATCATAACTCTTTCTATCACTTACACCGCCACTTACCCTTATGCTAATCGTTTTACCTTTACATAAGAACTTTTGCTCTGATACTAGAACTCTAATTTTTTCTGCAAATTTCACAGCATCATCAATAGAAGCATGAGGTAAAATTACCATAAATTCTTCTCCGCCGTATCTTCCTGCGCAATCTAGTTTTCTTATATTATTTAAAATAATATTTCCCAAATTAGCAAGTATTGTATCGCCTGCTGCGTGTCCATAAGTATCATTAATAACTTTAAAGTGGTCTATATCAAAAAAAGCTATTGAGTAATTAATATTATATCTACCATAAGACTCTTCTGCTAATTTTAATTGCTCTTCTAATTGTCTTTTATTTGCAAGTTGAGTTAAAAAGTCTACTTGGGTTTCTTCTCTTAATTTATTAATTTCTTGCTCTAATCCTTGAACTTTAATTTTTAATTCACCTAAAGTATCTGCATCTTGTTTTGTTTTTTCTTTTAAGTCTATAATTTCTTTTTCAAAAGTAGCAACGATAGCGATTAATTTTTCTTTAATTACTTGCATTGCTCTATCTTCTGCTTTAATGCTTTCTATTTCTTTTTTAATCTCTTGAACTTTTACTTGAGAATTAGTTGCCATATTTAAAATATTAACTATTTTATCGCTGATTTGCTCTAAAACATCATTTAATACTTTATTTGAACTTGAAATCTCTGCTCTATCTATATCAATTCTTTTTTTAATCAAATCTTTAAATTGTTCAGCAATTTGCTTTGCTCCTAAGATTTGTGGCTCTGCACTTATGCTCTCACAAAATTGATTAATTTCTTCATTTACATAATTTGCAATAGATGGAGTAAGCGAATAAGCCACTGATGGAGCTAAATTTTCGCAAATTGAATCAGCATTGCTCTTTTCTAATTTTGATGCTAACTCATCTAAAATCTCTTTAAAATCATCTCTTGCATTTAAGCCTAAATGCTGAATTTTGTTATTTAATTCAAATTGATCATCTTCTACATTGATCCAATCGTTTTTTAAATCTTCTAAAGTTCTTATATTAATACTATTTAATTTATTTAAAGATTCTTCACTTAGATGCTTTGTAGCTTTATTTGGTATTTTTGATAATATTGAAAATAGTTTTCTGCATAAAATACTATAATTTGTGATGATTTTTTTATCTGTATTATCTTCTTTAATACCATTTGCTTTTGATATTAAAAATACCACCAATTCTTCTAAGCTTTTAACATTTCTACCTTTTACATCTTGAGCTAACATAGGGTTTAATTTAGCAATATAGCTTTGGATTTTATCACTATTTTGAGAAGTTCTTCCGTATTTTTTCGCTACTTCATCAAATACTTCTGAATAATTTTCAGGAGTTAATAAAAGATTTCTTTTAGTAAGCTCTACGATAGTTTCTTTAGCAATTACATTAATATTAATAGACATGTTTACTCTTTATAAATTTTTTCTCAATACTAACAAAACAAAATTAATTATTAACTACATAATAACCTTTAAAGCAAATTCGTTAAACGCCTTTTGGCTAGCTTGATTAATCGCTCTACTTTTTTGCTCATCACTTAAAACACTAATTTGATTTGTATTAAAAATATGCTCGCCTGAAGTTATGATTTTTTTATTTTTTCCATCTTTATAAGTTACATTAAATTCTAATCTAATAATAGCCTTATAACTCTTAGCATATCCAAACTCATCGTAATATAAAGCGATAAAATCACTACTCAAAATCCTTAAAACAATCTTGCTATCAGCATATTTACTAATGCTTTTATGCATATAATGCTCTAAATAATTTGTAAAATTATCGCTTAGCGTAATACTATCTTTAGGCTCAGCTTTATTAATTATAGTAACCACATTAACACTTTCACCTAAAGAAGAGCTTGTGGCTTTGTTTAACGGAGCATAACCACAAGCACAAAAAAATAAAACAAAAATTAAAAATATATTTTTCATTTAATTACAATATTAATTAATTTATTAGGAATATAAATTTCTTTTACTATTGTTTTTTCTTCTAGCCACTTGCTTACTTTTTCTTTAGCTAAAGCTAAAATTTCATCATTACTTGCACTCGCACTTACTTCAATTTCAGCTCTATTTTTACCATTTACACTAATTCCAAGCTTAATTGTATCACTTACGAAAACTTCTTCTTTTATTTCATAGTTTTTAATGTTTTTTCTATTAAATAATTTTTCGCTTAACTCACTTGCAATATGCGGAATAATAGGCTCAAGAATGCTTAAAATTATAGCAAAACCTTCACTTAATACCATATCATCATCTGCGTTATTTAAAGCATTTAAGCTTTCCATACAAGCAGCTATTAAAGTATTAAATGCGTAAGTTTTATTAAATACATCATCAGCCTTTTTTAAAGCTTCATACACTTTAAGTCTTGCAAATTTATTCTCTTTGCTAAGATTTGCATGATTAATATTTGAAAAATCAACTACATTAATACCACTTGCTTTATCATAAAGTCTATTTAAGAATCTATAAGCACCCTCAACCGCACTATCATTCCACTCAAGTTCTTTTTGTGGTGGTGCAGCAAATAAAATGAAAAGCCTTGCAGTATCAGCTCCGTATTTTTCAATAATTAAATCAGGATCAACGGTATTGCCTTTACTCTTACTCATCTTAGCACCATCTTTTAATACCATTCCTTGAGTAAGTAAGCGCTCAAATGGTTCATTTACATTTAAATATCCTAAATCTCTTAAAGCTTTTTGGAAAAATCTAGCATAAAGTAAATGTAAAATCGCATGCTCAATTCCGCCGATATATTGATCTACATTCATCCAATATTTTGCTTCTTCATCAATTGCTTTTGTATTCCAATTAGCGGGATTACTCGCAAATCTTGCAAAATACCAAGAGCTTTGAAAGAAAGTATCCATGGTATCGCTCTCCCTAATAGCGTCTTTGCCACATTTAGGGCATTTGCATTGTTTAAATGTAGGGTGTTTTTCTAATGGATTTCCTTCGCCATCTATAACTACATCTTCAGGCAATGCAACAGGTAAATTACGCTCTAAAACATTACCACAATCTTTACATTTTACAATAGGAATTGGAGCACCCCAGTAGCGTTGGCGAGAAATCCCCCAATCTCTTAGCTTGTAATTAATAATCTTTTTACCTATTTTTAGGCTTTCAAAATCTTTTGCAATTTGCTCTCTTGCACTTGCACTATCAAGCCCTGTGTATTTATCTGAATCAAATAAAACTCCATATTCAGTAAAAGGCTCATTGTGTGAAATACTATCTTTATTAATTACATATTTAATATTTAAATTATATTTTTTAGCAAACTCATAATCTCTTTCATCATGAGCAGGAACTGCCATAACAGCACCACTACCATAATCAGCTAAAACAAAATTAGCAACCCATACAGGTAGTTTTTCTTTTGTTAGTGGATGAATTGCATAAATTCCTAAAAATACACCTTCTTTTTCGCTTTGCGCTCTTGCTTTTGCACTCATATTTTGCATTGATTTGATTTTTGCCTTATCTTCATCGCTAATTAAATCACTATCTAAAACTTTTTTAGTTATTTCATGCTCAGGTGCTAAAGCAAAATAAGAAAGTCCATAAATAGTATCAGCACGGGTAGTAAATACGCTAAATTTTAAACCATCTAGTTCTTTATTGTCGCTGCTAATTCCTAATTCAAATTCCAAGCCATCACTTTTGCCTATCCAGTTTTCTTGCATGGTTAAAACTTGATTTGGCCATTTATCTTCTAAATATTTTAAATCTTTTAATAATTCTTCTGCATACTCAGTAATTTTTACATAATAGCCATTCATAGATTTTTGAATAACTTCATGACCACATCTCCAGCATTTACCATCTTCAACTTGTTCGTTTGCTAAAACGGTTTTATCATGATCACACCAATTCACATTAGCTTTTTTAGTATAAATAAGACCTGCTTCATACATTTTAGAAAATATTTCTTGCTCAAATTTAGTATAAATTTCATCACTTGTAGCAAGTAATCTAGTCTTAGAAAACGAAAAACCTAAAGAATAAAGCTCTTTTTTCATATAATCAATATTTTCATAAGTCCATTTTTTTGGATGAAGTCCGTATTTTATAGCTGCATTTTCAGCAGGCATTCCAAAGCTATCAAAACCTAGTGGGTGTAAAACATTGTAGCCTGCAATTCTATAATGTCTTGCTAAAGCATCGCCTATTGCATAGTTTCTTACATGCCCCATGTGGATTTTACCACTTGGATATGGAAACATTGATAGAATATATTTTTTTTCTTTACTAAAATCTGTGCTTGGCTCGTAATAATTTTCTTTATCCCAAATCTCTTGCCATTTTTTTTCTATTTCTTTTGCGTTATACATATTCAATCCTTAGAATTCATCTTTATTTTTTATAGCTTCAATTAATACTAAAATTAATGTAAATACGTTTGATATTACAGCACCTATTGTCATGCTATAAACTAAACTACTCATACTCATTCCATAAACTTGAGTTAAAACAAAAGCAATAATCAAATGCACATCAGTTACAAGCGAACTTGCAAAAATTTCTGTACTTAAAATATTTCTAACTCCAATTTTTAAAAAAGTAGATATTAAGTTAATACTCGCAGCTATAAATAAAGCCACTGGACTTTGATAGTATAAAAATCCAGCAGTAGTAGTTAAACTCATTAATGTAAAAAATATATGAATTACTCTTCCAAAATCCATTATAATTGTCCTTTTTCATACATTGCACGAAGGCGCTCTTTTTCTTCTTTTTTTCTAATTTTATCAAGCTCTTTTTCTCTATAATTACTAACGCTAAAATTAAACCACATTAAAAGTGGGCTAGCAACGAAAATTGAGCTTAGAGTTCCTGCAATTACACCAACTATTAAAGCAAGTGAAAATCCATGAATCATATCTCCACCATAAAAGAATAAAATTAAAACCGTAAAAAGAGTAGTTCCTGATGTAAGAGTAGTTCTTGATAAGGTTGCTGATACACTTTCATTTATTATGCTACCAATATCAGTGCTTTTGCTTTCTTTTATATTTTCACGAATTCTATCAAAAATAATAATTGTATCATTTAGCGAATATCCTAAAACAGTCAAAATTGCTGCTAAAGTATCAAGATTAACATCTATTTGAAACAATGAAATTGCACCCATAACAATAACAATATCGTGAATTTCACTAATAATTGCAGCCATAGCAAAACGCCATTCAAATCTTACTGCAATATAAACTAAAATAAGTGCAAATGAAACCAAAATTGCCATTAAGCCCTTTTGTCTTAACTCTCCACCTACTTTTGGCCCAACAATATCAACACGCCTTAATTCTATATCGCCAGTTTTTTCAAGCATTTTTACAATGCTATCACCTATATCTTTTCCTAAACTATCACTTGAAGCTGAAAATCTAATAACTATCTCACTAGCACTTCCAAACTCAGTAACACTAGCACCTTTTAAAGCTTCATTTTGATTTAAAATATTGCGAATTTCATCTAAAGGAGCGTTTTTGTCATTATATTTAATTTGAACTAAAGTTCCACCACTAAAGTCAATTCCATAATTTAGACCTTGTGTAAATAATAAAATAATTGAACCTAAAACTAAAACTAAAGATAAGCCAATAGATGCAAATCTAAGTTTCATAAAATCATAAATTTTTCTACTTGTAAATACTTGCATCACACTCTCCTATAACCAAACCAAAGTCTTGTATTGCCACTTTTTTCAATACGATTCGCAAATAAATCAAATAAAGCATGAGTTCCAATAATTGCTGTAATCATTGATGCAATTATTCCTATACTCATAGTTACTGCAAAGCCTTTTATAGCTCCAGTTCCATAAGCATATAAAGCAGCACTTGTAATTAAAGTAGTTAAGTTAGAGTCTAAAATAGCACTCATAGCATTATGATAGCCATTATTTATAGCATCTTTTAAATTAACCCCATCTCTAATTAATTCTCTAATACGCTCATTAATAATAACGTTCGCATCAACAGCCATACCAACGGTTAAAACAATACCTGCCATTCCAGGAAGTGTTAGTGTAGCTCCAAAAAGCGCCATAACAGCTACTAATAAGAATATATTTGAAATTAAGGCAATATTGGCAAATAAACCACTAATTCCATAATAAACTCCCATAAATACAACTATCATTAAAAATACGCCTAATAAAGCCACTAAACTTTGCTCTATACTATCAGCACCTAAGCTAGGTCCTACACTTCTTTTTTCTAATAATTTTACAGGTGCAAGTAAAGCTCCACTTCTTAAAGCAATTGCTAAATCATGTGCTTCTTCAACGGTGAAATTTCCACTAATTTGACCGCTTCCACCACCTATTCTTTCATTAATTCTAGGTGCTGAATAAACTTTGCCATCTAAAACAATAGCTAATTGATGACCTACTTTTTTGCCTGTAAAGTCTCCAAATATTTTTGCGCCTTCTGAATTAAGCGTAAAATTAATCACAGGTTGAGCAGTCTTATCCGAAAAACCAACTCTAGCATCAATTAACATTGAGCCATCTAAAATAGGCAGTTCTTTTAAAACATACTTAATAGTTTTGTCTTTTACATCAGGTAATATTATATCGCCATAACTAGCAGCTTCTTCTGCTGTTAAGATATTTCCTTGATCTCTTTTAGCTTTATCTACTTCCATTAATTGTAAATGTGCTGCTTTTGCGATTAAATCTTTTGCTCTTTGTTCATCTTCTGCAGTTTTTACGCCTGGAATTTCAACTAGGATTTTATCTTCTCCTTGTTTTGCAACAGTTGGCTCTGAAAGACCAAATAAATCAAGTCTATTTCTAATAGTTTCTACTGCTTGATCTATTGCAAATTTTGCAGTTTGTATCTCTTCTTCAGGAGTTAATTTAATCTCATAAAAAGCATTATTAATTTCTACTTTTAAGCCTTTTAATTCTTTTAAAATTTTATCTACTTTAACAGCATCATCTTTATCTAATATTTCAAAATGTATTACACCATCACCACTTTTAAATCCATCAGTTAAAATATTTTCTTTATTAAAAGAATAATTAATACTTGAAGCGATTGATTTTACTTTTGATTTGATAGCTTCATTTGTCTCTACACCTAAAAGCATATGAAGACCACCTTGCAAGTCAAGACCTAAATTAATCTTAGGTCCTTTCGTTGCAAAAAAGCTTGGCATACTTAGTAATACGCCAAAAAGTGTAACAAATATTAAAACATAAAAGCGATATGTAATGCTTTTTGTTTTTTGATTACGCATTATTTGAAGCTTTCTCTATTTTATCTTCATACTTTCTAGCTACGAAATTTTTGTCTAATTTCGCAACAACATCATCATTAATTCTGATTTTTAAATAATCTTCTTCAGCCTTTACAACTTCTACGATTAAACCGCCGTTTGTAACTATCTTATCGCCTTTTGTAAGCGCATTTAACATTTCTTTATGTGCTTTTGCTTGTTTTTGTTGTGGGCGAATAATCAAAAAATAAAAAATCGCAAATAATACGATTAAAGGTAAGAATTGAATTAACGCATTTTGTTCCATAAAATATCCTTTAAAAATTGAAATAACGGACATTCTACAAAAAAAGATTTAATCTAAAGTTCTTACAATAAGGCTATTAGGTAAATTAAATTCATTAATTAATTTAATTTCAAGCTCTCTCATTTCTCCATTATCAACTTCGTGATCATAACCTAATAAATGAAGCATTCCGTGAATAAACAGCAACGAAACCTCATCTTCTAAACTATGACCTAATTCATTTGCTTTTTCTTGTGCTAATTGCATATTTATAACCAAAGAGCCTAAGAAATTAGTATCTAAAAAAGTGTTATCATGCGGAAAGCTTAAAACATCAGTAGTTTTATCAATATTTCTTGTATTTTTATTAATTTCTTGCATTTCATCGTTGTTTGTTAAGACTAATTCAATGTCTTTAGAACTTAAACGATTTGCTAGTTTTTCAAGGTAGGTAATTTCTTCTAAGTTGTCGTATAAAATCATGATATTTTGCCCCAAAAAGGGGCTTAGAATTATTTATCTCTAATGTTTAACTCGTTAATTAATTTAACATAAACATCATATTTTGTAGCTTTTAAATATTTTAAAAGTCTTTTTCTTTGACCAACTAATTTTAATAGTCCTAGTCTTGATGAAAAGTCTTTCTTAAATACTTTTAAGTGTTCTGTTAAAACTGCAATTCTTTCTGTAAGTAAAGCAATTTGAACTTCAGACGAACCTGTGTCGCCACCAAATCTTGCATATTTGCTGATAATTTCAGCTTTTCTTGCCGAATCCAAAGCCATTTTGACCTCCAAATTGGTGTAAATTAAAAGGCGTGATTATAAAATAAATTGATTAATAAGTTTATTAATTTTTAATAATATAATTAAGTTTTTATTTTATGGGGTGCGTTTAGCTGAGATTAGACCCGTTGAACTTGGACAGGTAATGCTGATTAAGGAGTATTTATGATTTTACTTTTATCTTCACTTATTTTTAGTTTAATTTTTTCTTATTTTACAAATAGCGATATTTTAAATTTCTTTGCTTTATTTAGTGGAATTGCTTATGTTTTGTTTATGGGAGTAAAGAATAAATTTTGTTTTATTATAGGTGTATTTAATGCCTTAATTTACGCTTATATTGCATATTTGAATAAACTTTTTGGAGAAGTTTATCTTTATTTATTTTGCTATTTTCCTATGATGATTTATGGGTTTTTTTCTTGGAAAAAAAATGTGTATATAAGCAAATTAAGCCCTTTTAAATCAATCTTAATATTTATATTAATTATTTTTATTTCTTATATTTATTCTTTTCATTTAAAAGATTTAGGCTCAAGGTTTGTTTATCTTGAAAGCTTTATATTTGCAAGCGGGCTAATTGCAACTATTTTAAGCTTAAAAAAAATAATAAATCATTATATTTATATAAGCATTTCAAATATTGTTTCAATTTATATTTGGACAAGGCTTTATCTTGAAAATTCTAGCAATTTAGCAATGCTTGTGCTTATGATTTTGTTTTTTGTATTAGGAGTTTATTATTTATTTTCTTGGAGAAAGGATATAAAATGAATTGCATAATCCTTGCTAATGGTGAGTTTTGCACTCATGAAATACCGCTAAATTATCTTAAAAATGCTGATTTTTTAATAGCTTGTGATGGGGCTGCAAATGAACTTTTAAAATTAAAAATTGAACCTAATGTAATAATAGGAGATTTAGATAGCTTCAAAAATACAAACACAAAAGCAAAAATAATTAAAGTAAAAAATCAAAATACAAATGATTTAACTAAAGCTTATAAATACGCTCTATCAATGGATTTTAATAATATTTATATACTTGGAGCTGGTGGTAAAAGAGATGATCATTTTATTGCAAATATTGCTCTTTTGTTTCAATATTTTAAATTAAAAAATCGCTCTAAAAAAAAGGTAAATTTAAAGATGATTACAAATTATGGAGAGTTTTTTATAAAAAACTCAAGTTTTACTTGCAATACTTATAAAGGGCAACAAATATCATTATTTTGCCTTGATAAAAAAGCTAAATTTAGCTCAAAGAATTTAAAATATGAACTAAATAATTTTTCTTTTAAATACCTAAATATAGGCACATTAAACGAAGCTTTAAAAAATACTTTTAGTATAGAAAATCATAATAACAAAGAGCTTTTAGTCTATTTAAATTTTCTTTAAAAATAAAAGAATTTGAAATAGGAATTTAGAAATTAAATTTAACTTAATATAATCTTAGATTTTAAAATTAAAAACAAGGAATGATATGAGAAAAATAATATTATTATTTATTACTTTTTTTACACTTTTAGCTAATGATAATTTTAAAAATTTTTATCCTGATTTTAATGCAGTTAAAATCACTTTTAATAGCAAATATGATTTTTTTAAAAAAGGTGAAGGTGTTATAAATAATACAAAATATCCAATCTATACAAAAAATCCTGAATTAATAATAGAATCAATTTATAAAAATAACAAAACCTTTGATATGTCTAAAATAAGACAATATCAAATATCTTACAAAGTAAAACTTACAAATCTTACAAGAAATAACAATACTTATGAAAAAACAAATGAAATAGACTTAGAAAGCAAAAAGAACTTATTAGATTATATAAATATGAGCAAAATGGAATTTTTTATAAGAGATTTTAAGCTAAATACTAGCGATATAATGCTTGTAGAAATTGAAATAGAAAATATCTATGATAACAATAATCTAGCAATGTTTTTTAACACTATAAATAAACCAAAAATCGCTTTTATTTATGATGAAATAGGAGAGAGTAAAAAATTAGTTTTTGGAAGTATATGGAAGATTAAAAATACCGAGCCAAAACCTGGTGAAGAGCTAAGACCAATGCTAAGCGAACTTGATAGTGGTAAAGCAGCAATTGCTAATGAAGCATATACAAGAGTAGTTGGCGATGATGTTTATATAGGATTAATTCAAACTGCAACTAAAAATAAAATTAAGTTTTTCTCAAATACTGATAGCGTAAATCATAGCTCAGGGCAAAGTAATAAAATAATTATTTATAAAAAATGTGATTTTTCAGGCTGTTTGAAAGATTATGTTGTAAATCCTGATGGAGATGGTAATGGACTTCCTACTGGAGATTATGTAATTGAGTTTATAAATACAACCGTAGGAAAGCACGATATTTGCTATCAAGAAATAAATGCACAAGGAAGAACTAGGTCTATGCCTGTATGCAGAGCCTTTATGATAAGACCTTCGGCAATTAAATTAGAAGATATTGAAGTAAATGTTGATGATAGTTTTCAAGCAAATATTCCTACAAGCAAGATAAAAGCAACAATTTATGATACTCAAAATAGAATCTTAAAAGTTAATAATTTAGGCGTAAAACTTGCTAAATTAAAAGTTTTAAACTCTTTTGGCACTGAATATGAGTTTGATTTAGAAAATATAAACTTTAATAAAGTTAGCAAAATTAACCCTGCTATGATTAATTCTTTAGGAGAATTAGAGCTTAAAATCGCATATCCATTCTCAAATCAAGGCAAAATAACATTTAAAGAAAATGATTTCGTAGGAAGCGATATAGCTAATGGAAAATGCCATTTAAATGGCTATTCTGATGTGGTTAATTCTCATGGCAAAATCTCTTGCAATATTAGAATAAACGAAATTAACATAGATTTTAAAAGCAATACAACAAAAGCATTAGAAGATATTAAAACTTCAAATAATCTTTCAGATGCAGTTTTGTTTAGTGATGAAGTTATAGGACAAAGTGAAGCAGATTTAGGTAAATGCGTTGGCTTAAATTGTGATTTTACTCATTCTCTTGAGCTTCCTGTTGTTATTAAAAATCACGGAATAAACGATAGTTCTAAATTAGTTTATAAGTATTTTCCTAATGATATTAATATAGAATTTGATTTAGGATTTTTAGATAATAACGACATAAATGCTGCTAAAAGATATAGAATTTATTCTAATAAATTAAAAGAAAAATCAATAAATATAAGCAATCAAAATATAAAAATGAATTTTGTTGCTACAAAAAGTGTTTTAAATAGAGCCTATGATAGCAAATTAGATGAATTAAATAAAAGTGTAAATATTACTCATAATAAATTAAGCAATATTGCTAAAAATTATTTAGCTAAAGAAAAAGATTTAGAATTTATAACAAAAATCGGCTATACAAAATTTTATGAAACAAACAACTATTCTCCAACAAATAAAGCTGTATCAAATCCTATGGCAAATGAATTTAGCATAGATAAAACAAGCGAAATCAAAATAGATGGAGTTAGCAATTTGCTAAATCAAGACTATTCTTTCATATTTGCAAACGCTAGTTATAAAGATTTAAAAGCACCAAAAAATGCTAAATATATCAAACTACAAGCAAAAGATTTAAATATGCATTATGTTGATAAAACGGGCAAATTAAAAGAATTATATAATACAAAAAGCTCTTTAGGACATTATTATTTAGAAAGCCTAGTAAATATCATAAATGCAATTACCTTTAAAAGCGATTATAATTCTAGAATAGATAAGCTTTCAAACGGAGAAGTATTAATTGAACTTGATAAAAACAAGCAAAATAATGAATATGTAAAAGATTTAATTAGAACTTATTCAACTAATGTGATTAGTTCAAATTCAAGCTTTAGTATTGAGTTTAGAAATTAAACTCAATACTTAAATAATCTCTACATTCTTAACTCTTGCAAAACTATCATTTTTTGCAAGACTTAGTCTAATTATGCTATCTTGCTTAGCTAATAAGCTATGTTTTACACCACTTGCTAATTTTATACTCATTAATTCTTTTAGATTTATTACTTTAGATTCTACGCTAAAATCAATCTCGCCTTTTAAAACTTGAACAACGATAACGCCATTTGCACTATGTTCTTTCATAATCTTATCTTTTGGCAAAATTATTTGTATTTCTTTGTTTGTTTCATCATCATAAATAGGTGTGATTTTTAGTTCATTTGCATTGCCTTGCCAGTCTTTAATCTCGTAAATTGTATTGAACTTCATAATATCTCCTTTAAGAAGATATTACTACTTTTTTATAATTAGGACTTGATTTATCTTAATTCTTTTAAGACTATTTCTGGGGTTAAATCTTTCATACATTTATGATGTTTAAGCGGGCAAACTCTTTTTGCACAAGGAGAGCAAGGTAGTTTTAATGAAAATAATTTTCCGTTTTTACAATATGGATAAGTTTGGTAAATATTAGTAGGTCCAAAAAACGCTAATACATTTACATTGTAACTTGCCCCTAAATGCATAATCCCACTATCATTTGCTAATAAATAATCAAGGCTAGATACTGCAAGACATAATTTTTTAATATCTGTTTTTCCGCATAAATTAATTGCTTTTATACTATATTTTTTAAGCTCTTCTTCAATGATATTACAAATATCACTTTCGTTTTTTGTGCCAAAAAGAATTATTTTATGGTCTTTAAAAGTGCTTGCAATTTGTGCGAAATAACTAGGCTCATAGCACTTAGCTGCTCCATATTTTGCACCTGCAGCTATGCCTAATAGTTTTCTTGTTTTTAATTTTTTATAAGGGATTTGAGTGTTTAGATTATCGTCTAAATTAAGCTCTTTTAATAAATTAAAATATTTTAAAACTTGATGAGTGTTATCGCTTTTATTGGCGTTAAAATAAAACTTCTTTTTAGCCTTTAACATAAACAAAAGCACCTTAGATGAAATACTTGCTTTAAAGCTAATTCCTAAATCAAATTCCTGTTTTAAATTCTTTATTTGTTTTAGCCTTTCGCCCTTTTTTTCTACTATTATTTCGCCTAAGTTTTTATAAATCTCACAGGCAATAAAACTTCCATAAAAAGTAATTTTTGCATTAGGAAATTTTTTTATAAGTGCATTGATTGCACCTGCTGCCATTATTGCATCACCAAGCCAATTTGGTAAATATATAAATATTTTCAATACTCATCCTTATAAAATGTTTTAAATCTTTTGTGAAACCAAAAATACTCGCTAGGATTTTTCTCCCACATTTTTTTGGTGCATTCAAGTTGATAAAAACTAAGCTCTTCTATGCTTAATTCTTTTGCATTTAATGGCTTAAAAAACTCTATGCAAAATCCATCATTAATCTCATAAATATAAACAGGCAATAAGTATGCTTCACATCTTTTAGCAACTATACTTGCAGCATTGCTTTGAGTTACCTTTTTGCCATATAGTAAAAACTCGCTACTTTCTTTAATATGTGCATCTTGATCGCTTACAATTCCTACTAATTCATGATTATTTAAAGCTTTTATCATAGGTCTTAAAGCATTTGTTTTTTCTATTAATTTTATGCCGAATTTTTCTCTATATTTTGTAAGAATTGCATTGATTTTAGGACTTGCTAAAGCACGACCTATAATATTAATTTTACAATTATATTTAATCGCAACTGCAGCAGGAAGAATCTCCCAATAACCATAATGAGCTGTAGTAAATACTATCTTTTCGCCCCTATCTAAAAGCTCTTTTAAATACTCATCGTTTTTAAATAATTTTATTTGTTTTAATAAATTTTCTTTGCTTATGTTTTGGTTTTTTACCATTGATAAAATATAGTAAGCAAACTTTTTATAAACTCTTTTTGTAAGTTCTAAACTTTGTGGGTGCTTTGCTAATTTGCAAAAATATTCTAAGTTTTTTAAGATTATTGCTCTATGTTTTTTGTTTAATTTAAAAGCTATAAAACCTATAAAATTTGCAAATATTTTTAATAATTTATTTGGTATTAATTTTAATAAAAAATTAAAAAAATAAAATGTGAAAATATATAAATACTCTTTCAATTATTTACCACCTTTTCTATGATTTTTACAACTTCTTTTGTATCAACATCGCTAAATTTATAAAAATAATGCTGAATATCAAATGGGCTTATTAATCTACTCGCTGGTTTTTTATTGCTTTCATTTAAAAAGGTGATATTAGGACGATTTAAAACTACTGCAATATGGGTTGTCCCACTATCATTTCCTATTATTAGCTTTGCGTATTTACTTAAAAATACTAATTCACTTAAAGATATTTTAGGCAAAACAATAGCATTAGAGCATTTTAAAGCAATTTCTTTAGCTCTATTTAGCTCACATTCATTGCCCCAAGCAAGCAAGAATTTAAAATCAGAATTTGAACAAATACTAATTAATTTTTCTAAAGGAAGCATTTTATTAATCTTACTTGAGCCATTGTGTAAAAGTATGAAATCATCTTTTATAAAAGGCTTTATTTTTTCTAATAAAGCATTCGTTTTTTCTTCATTATAAATTAAAACATCGCTTGATTTAATCTCTTTTATTTTTAAATCTTTTAAAGCAAATTTACTAAGCTCAAGACTTCTTTTATATACATTTTCTAAATACTCACAGTCGCAATGATTTTTATAAAAATGAAAAGCCAATTTTTCTCTTAAGCCGTTTTTAGCATAGCCATAAGAATTAGAGCTTAAATAATTTGCAATAAAAGCCGATTTAATTCTTCCTTGATAATCAATGCTAATATCATAAGTTTTTTTAAGATTTTTAATTTGTTTTAAAGCTTTTAATGGAGATTTTTTTAAAGGCAAAGAATAAACATTATCAAACCAAACCAAGCCTTCTAATAAAAAATAAAATCTTGAATCAACAAAAAAATCAATTCTAGCATCAGGATAAGCTTGTCTAATATAATTTATATGCCATAACATATGAAAAATATCGCCCATTGCACTTAGTCTAATTATTGCTATTTTCACCTAAATCCTTTGTAATTACGCTTTCAAATTCCTTAATCGCTGCTTCATTTGAAAATTGTAATTTTATTTCAATTCTACGGCTTGCTTGTTTATCTTCTACGCCATCTTTATACCTTAATTCATTATAGCTTTTGCCAACTGCAGTTAGTAATTTTTCTAGCCTTTTATCTTTATAAAATGAATTAATAAACTTCATAATCTCCAAGGCTCTTTTTTGAGATAGTTCAAGATTATAA
This sequence comes from Campylobacter sp. Cr9, assembly GCF_020138295.1. Taxonomy (NCBI): domain Bacteria; kingdom Pseudomonadati; phylum Campylobacterota; class Epsilonproteobacteria; order Campylobacterales; family Campylobacteraceae; genus Campylobacter; species Campylobacter sp. Cr9. The sequence goes on from NZ_JACGBH010000005.1 coordinate 77,562, forward strand.
GTAAATCCGCCTACGCTATCAGTATGCCCTTCAATAATAATGCTATCAATATTAGCTAAGATTTCAGGTGAGCTTAAAATCGCATCAAAATAATCACTCAAAGTCTTTTTAAGTTCAGCTTTAGCATCATCTTTTATATTAAACTCTGCACTATCAAACAAAATATTAGCATTTAAACTTATGCTTCCTGAATTAAGATTGATTAAAATATCATTAGATAATTTATTTTGCAAGGCTTGAATTAGCCTTGTTTTATTGTTTTTTAATTTATTATATTCAAGCTTAAAATTACTAAGTTCATTTGCTAATTCATTTAATTTATTATCTTTATCTTTAATCTTAAGCTCATTATCTTCTAGGCTTTTTAAAAGTATTAAAATCTTTGCATCTTTTTCATCAATATTTTTTAATAATTCATCTTTATTTTTTGTGTTTTCATCAAGAGTAAATAAAAGCTCTTTTATATATTCATCTGCTTCTTTGTTTTTGTTTAATTCATCATTTAAAACAATATTTAGCCTTGATAACTCTTGATTTAAACTGCTTAATAATTCATCTTTGCTAATAATTAAAGCCTTTGATTCATCTAAATGTTTTTGCTCGTTTTTAAGCTCATTTTGAGTAAAAATATACTTTAAAACAATAGCACTTAATAGCAAAATAAAGACAAATAAAAGCCCTGCCATTAAATCAGCATAAACTATCCAAAAATTATTATTATCTTTATTACGCATTATGCAATTTATCTAATACTTGATTAGCCTCTTTGCTAAGATTTTCAATATCAGCCTTTAGTTCATCAACTATTTTAAACTCGTGATTTTCTTCTAAATATGCATCTTTAAAATCTAGCAATTTATTTTCTAATTCATCTTTTATTTTTGCAAAATCATTTACACTTTTTTCTATTCTATTCTTAAACTCATCTAATTTTTTTTGCAATTCTTCATTATTTTTATTGCTTAAATCAAGCGATTTTTGAGCTAAACTTGTATGAACTAGAGCAATTTTTTCATAAGATTTAAATAATTCTGAAAATGTTAATAATTTTTCTTGATGAAGCTTACTTAATTCCTTGAAAAACTCATTATCATAAAGCTTATTTAATAAAGCATTATTACTTATAAACAAGTCAGTATTTTTCTTAATAGTTAGCCTTTGTAATTCTTCTTTGCTCCAAAAATATTTTTTAGAATTAAACTTATAATTTTCTTTAAAATCGTTAATTTTTGCTAAGCCTAATCTTGAATAAAACATCCACCAAATAGTAAGAAAAATCCCATAAATTGAAACATAAAAAGCAGTAGCAATTCCACCTAATAATAAAGTAATTTCTCCCTCTAAAGCAAAAGAATTTTCAACCTTAAAATTTGGCATTGATATAGCAATACTAATAAAAGTTCCTAAAATCCCTAGCATAGGAAAAACTGCACTTGCAATATATCCAAATGAAAGTGGTTTTAACTTATGTAAATAAATATCAAAAAACTCATCAAAACTAGCATTTGCCTTATTTACTTCATCAATTTTTAAAGAATTTTCTTTTATATAATCTTTTAAATCGCTTTCAAAAATATCTGAATTTTTTTTGATTTTTGCATACACACAATACTCGTTTTGTGGTGCAAAAAACATAGCAAATAAAAGCAATACTCCACACATTATAATAGTATGAAGTGGCATAGTAAGTTGTAAAATATTTAAATAAGCCAAAACAGCTAACAAAAAAACTAAAGATGGTAAAAAGATTAAAATCAAAAAAGAAGAAAATACACTTTTCTTCTTTTTATTTGTTAAATTACGCAAATTAATTCCTATTAATACAATTTAACTCGCTAAATGCTTGCATTAAGCGTTCTTGCATAGATTTTTCACCTGCAAGTAGCCACATTCTTGGGTCATAATATTTTTTATTTGGCTTATCTTCACCTTCAGGGTTTCCGATTTGTCCTTGTAAATATCCATGATTTTTAGCTTCGTATTCACGAACACCATCCCAAAACGCCCACTGAGTATCAGTATCTATATTCATTTTGATTACACCATAGCTAATAGCTTCTGTGATTTTTTCTGCTTCACTACCACTTCCTCCGTGAAATACGAAATTAAGTGGCTTTTGTCCTTTTGCTAAATATTCTTGACAATTATGCAAAATCACTGGCTCAAGTCTTACATTGCCTGGTTTATAAACACCATGAACATTACCAAAACTTGCTGCTATTGTATAATTTGTTCCGATTTTGCTAAGCTCATTATGAGCTTTTGCAACATCACTTGGTTGAGTATAAAGTCTAGCATTGTCAATATTTGTATTATCAACACCATCTTCTTCTCCACCAGTGCAACCTAATTCAATTTCTATACCAATTTCTAAAGCGTTAAATTTCTTAAAATATTCACATGATATTTCAATATTTTCTTCTAAACTTTCTTCGCTTAAATCAAGCATATGAGAGCTAAATAAAGGTTTTTTATGAATTGCATAAAAATCTTCATTAGCCTTGATTAAATCATCTATCCAAGGTAAAAGCTTTTTAGCAGCATGATCAGTATGCAAAATTGCAACAACACCATAAGCAGCTGCAACTTCATGAACATATTTAGCACCTGCAATTGCACCAAGCGTTGCTGAATTAGGACAATCTTTACCTGCAAAAAAACTAGCTCCTCCATTACTAAATTGAATAATAATAGGAGAATTAGCAGCCTTAGCTGCTTTTAATGCGGCGTTTATAGAATTAGTCCCTACCACATTTACCGCAGGAATTGCAAAATTATTTTCTTTTGCATACGCATACACACGCTCTAAGTCTTTACCATAAATTACGCCAGGTTTTACTAAATCTAAAACACCCATTTTTATTCCTTATTTAACTTGTAAGCCTGAATTATTGATTAATTTTTCAGCTTCTTTTTTGATTAATTCTTTATGTTTTTCGTTTTTTAAACCATTTTCAATATATGGTGTTGCTTCTTGTAAGCTTCCTTGTCTGCTTGCTTTATAATCTTCACCTAAAATTACATGGAAACCAAATTGAGATTTTACAGCATCTGAAATCTCATCTTTTTTTAGTTTTTTAGCTGCATTAAAATACTCAGGAACTAATTCATTTGCACCCATATATGGTAAATCTCCACCCATTGCTCCTGAACCTTTATCAAGTGATTTAGTTTTTGCTAATTCGCTAAATTTAGCAACTAATTTATCACCTTTTAAGCCTTTTAATTGCTTAATAATATCTTTTGCTTCTGCTTCAGTTTTTACTAAAATATGCTTAGTTTTTACTGCTTCTGGAACTTTAAAATCATTTAAGTGTTCGTTGTAGTATTTTTTAATTTCTGCTTCGCTTACTTTAATGCTCTCAAATTTATTTAATAAATATTGTTGAGCTAATAATAATTCTTTTGCACTATTTAGAGCTGCTTGATATTTTGCGTCTTTATCTAATTTTAAATTTTGTGCTTCTTTAGCAAATAATCTTTTTGATAATACATCTTTTATTAAACCTTCTTTAGCTTCTTTTGGAAGTGCATTAATATCACTTATTTGAAATTGTGCTAAATATGGAGCTAAATCATCGCTTGTAATTTCTCCACCTTTATAAGTTGCAACTACTGCTGCATTTAAACTCATACCACATAAAAGTCCTGCTAGAACTAATGAAAATTTTTTCATAATATCATCCTTTTTCAATTGATTTGATATATCATTTTACAAATGTTGTGTAAAAAAATAGTAAGATAAGAAAATGAAAAAAGATGCAAAAGAAATTAAAAAAAGATTTTTAGAAAATTATAAGAATGCAAAAAGTGAATTAATTTTTCATAATGATTATGAATTATTAGTTTGTGTTATGTTGTCAGCTCAATGCCTTGATAGTAGGGTTAATCTAATCACCCCTAGTCTATTTAGCAATTACCCTGATATAAAGAGCTTATCAAATGCAAAATTAATAAGCTTAAAAGAGCTTATTAAAAGTTGTAATTTTTATCAAAATAAAGCAGAAAATCTCATAAAAATGGCAAAAAGTGTTATGGAATTTCATTCAGGAATTATACCTATGAAATTTGAAGAACTTATAAAGCTTGCAGGGGTTGGAGAAAAGACAGCTAATGTGGTTTTATGCGAGAGTTTAGGTGCAAATGTTATGGCTGTTGATACGCATATTTTTAGAGTTAGCAAAAGATTAAAAATTTCAAACGCAAATACTCCAAATGATTGTGCAAAAGAGCTTACAAAACTATTTAAAACTGACCTTGATAAACTACATAAAGGAATGGTTTTGTTTGGAAGATATATTTGCAAAGCTAGAAAGCCAGAATGTAATAATTGTTTTTTAACTGATTTATGTGATGAATATAAAAAGCAAAAGAACTCTAAAAATTAGCAAAAAATTATATTTTGTAATTTTTATAAGTTTGATTGCTTTGTTTTGTTTGCAAGTTCATTTAAAATTCTTAGATTTTTGCGAATTTTTAGAGCAAGATAGTTATGAGTTAAAAATCACTAATAATTATCTAAAGACAAAAAACAATAAAAGTTATTATGTCTTAGTGCTTGCTTATAAAGATGTGTTAATTTATACAACTACAAATTCAAAAATAAACTCAAATCACATAAGCTTAAAATTTGCAGCCAAAGATAAACTAAACTTCTATGAATATTTACAAACTAGATTTTATTTACCTAGCTATGCCTTAGAAGAATTAGATGAAATTAGCGAAAACGCATTTGTAAAATACTTTATAAATCAGCACGAAAACGAAACTATGAAACAATTTTTTGGAGCTTTATTTTTTGCAAAAAGTATTAGCAAGGATTTGCGAGATTGCGTAAATTATTATGGAATTGCACATTTACTAGCAATATCAGGCTATCATTTAGGGCTTATTTATTCTATATTTTTCTTTATATTTTCTATTGTTTATAAATATTTTCAAAAACGATTTTTCCCTTATAGAAGTATGCATTTTGATTTAGGAATAATCATTTTTATAATACTTGCTTTATATTTTTATGAAATCGGTCTAGTTGCTAGCTATTTTCGCTCATTTGTTATGGCTATTTTGGGATTTTATTTCATTATTAGAGCGATTAAAATTATTAGTTTTGCTCATTTATTTTTAGCTTTTTTTGTTTGCATTGCTATAAATCCTAGTTTTTTGTTTAATGTTGGGTTTTTCTTCTCTTGTCTTGGAGTTTTTTATATATTTTTGTTTATTTATCATTTTAAAGTTGATAATTTATTTAAATTAATTTGTCTTGAGCTTAGCACATTTTTTGCTATGGTTGCACCTGTTTTATACTTTTTCCCACTTTTGAGTTTTCAGCAATTATTTGGGATAATTTTAACGCCAATTTTTGTGATTTTTTATCCTTTGGTTTTGTTTTTGCATATAATTAATTGTGGAGATTTTTTAGATAAATACTTATTAATATTTTTAGATTTTAAAATGAATGCGATTAATTTTAAGCTTGATTTTGCTTATTTTATTACTTATATAATTCTTAGTTTTTTGGCTGTTTTACATAGGTATTTAGCAATTTTTGTTATAAGTTTGAACTTAATATTTTTTATTTATTTAGGACTAACATGAAAAAGATTTTACATATCTTAAGAACAATAGTAAATGTAAGCGATAAAGGCATTTTACAGCACGCAAGCTCTCTTAGTTTTTATAGTGTTTTAAACATTATTCCAATATTATCACTTAGTTTTTTTGTCTTTGCACATATGCCAAGTTTTAAAGAACAAAGCGCTCAAATTAATAATTTTATTTTAGGAATAATTTTGCCTAATCAAGAAGCAAATTCAATAAACTACATAGAACAATTTTTACAAAATAGCACCAAGCTTGATGCTGCTGGAATTATTGCTATGGTATTTGCTTTATTTATGTTTTTTAATTCTTATGAAAACACGATTTCTCATATTAGCAATACTGCAAAAAGAGGCTTTTTTTCATCACTTAGCATATATTGGTCTTTAATTACCTTAGCACCACTAGGCTTACTTACTAGCTTTTATTTAAGCTATAAAATACAAAAATACATAGATGCAATAGGAATTAAATTTAACTTTTTAGGTATTTTGCCATTTTTAATAATTTGGGCTTTATTTTTTATATGCTTTCATATATCAATAAACAAAACCTTAAACCCTAAAAAAATAGCACTTGTAAGCTTTTTAGTTGCATTAATTTGGAGTATTTTTAAATCATTATTTGTATTTTATATATCTCTTAATCAAGTTTATACAAGTATTTATGGTAGTTTTTCTGCTGTTTTATTCTTTTTTATATGGGTTTATTTTTCTTGGATAATTTATCTAAACGGAATTAGAATAAGCTCTATTTTAAACGATGAACCTAGTAAAAAAGCTAAAAAAGATTGAGAGAATTTGAAATAGGATTTTGAAATGGTGCTTAGGGGGAGACTCGAACTCCCGACCTCCGGCTTATGAGACCAGCGCTCTAGCCAGCTGAGCTACCTAAGCACTTTTAAAAGTAAAACGCAAATTATATATTTCTTAGCTTAAAAGAATATAAAGAAAAATATTTTTTTTATAAATTATCCAAAAAACTACTTTTTCATACATTTTTTTGCCATTTTTTAGCTAATTATTGATTTTTTATTGTAGAATAGGGCTTTTATTCAATATTAAGGAGTTTTAGATGACTAAAGCGGATTTTATTTCAATTGTTGCTGGTAAAGCAGGTTTTTCTAAAAAAGATGCTACAACAGCTGTAAATGCTTTCATTGAAGCGTTAACAGAGTCATTAGAAAAAGGTGAATCAGTTCCATTCAACGGATTTGGAACATTCTCAACAGCTGACAGAGCAGAAAGAACTGCAAGAGTTCCAAGCACAGGTAAAGAAATTAAAGTTCCTGCAACTAAAGTTGTTAAATTTAAAGTTAGCAGCGTGTTAAAAGACAAAGTTGCTGCAACAGCTTGCAAAACAAGTAAGTGCGGAAAGAAAAAGAAATAATTATTAGTGGCTTTAATTAGCCACTATATTTTGTCTTTCTAATATAAATTCTTAAAGCTTTTAATTCTTTTTTACCTATTTTATAATATATGTAATTTAAATAGTTTTTTATATCTTCTTTACTTATTTGTCTAGTGTTAGAAAAATGCTCTAAAATGTAATTAGGTATTTTAATTCTTTGATTAGGAGTTAAATTATGCTTTATGAAATCATTAAATATTTTTTTTGCTTGATTGTGATTTTTAACACTTGAAAACCTTGCAAACATAAATGGTAATTTGGTTAAGTCATACCACTTTTCGCACATATCAATATAGTTTTCAGGCGTTTTTACATACTCTTTTAATGCTTTATCTCCGATAATCACCCTACCCTTTAAATCAAGCACCTTTGCTAAAGCATTTGAAGTTGCTGATTCTTTATCATTTTCTTGAGTTGAGTTTTTTTCTACTAAGACACTTAAAACTTTTTTATTAGCACAAATACCAACATTTAAATTCTTATATTTACTTTTCTTGCTTTCAATGCTTGAAATTATTGCACAATCTATTCTTTTTTCATTTAAAGCTTTGTTAAGTTTAGCAGGAACATTTTTTTTATACTCAATGCTTTTTTTAACATAACTTGGCAATTTAGAGCTTTTTAAATAAAAATGTAAAGGCAATAAATTAATATAATCAATTTTTCCGAATATCACTTTTACTCCTAAATAACAATAAAAATGCAATAAATATAACCAAATAATGCAAAGTTTCAGGAATTTTAACACTCAAAGAATAGTGAAACGCAAGTAATAAAAACACAAAATTAGAATAATTTAAATATTTTTTAAAAAACATTAAAACTATAAAAACAAATGCTATAAAACCTAAAAGATTTCTTATTGCTAGTATGTTATATAGCAAATCTTTTAATACAAATTGATTATCTAAAATAATGAAATTTAAAAAATGCAAAATCGCATAAAAGCCAGATAATTTGCCAAAAAATTTAACAAAAATGATAAATCTATTTGGCAAAATAATACTTAAAAATAAAAATATTAAAGCAAGTTGTCCGCTTGCTTTATATATATCTTTTACAAAATCATAACCTAATAAAATAGATGCTGCAAAATATCCAAAAGACAATAAAACTAAAAGAACTTTAATTGTAAATATCATTAAAAATTCTTTCTTAAATCTAAATCTTTATATAAATACCCAACTTCTTCTTCATAACCATTAAACATTTGCGTATCTTCTTTAAAAAAGCTACCTAAAACTCTATGTGATGCTTGAGACCATCTTGGATGTGCAACATTTGGATTTACATTTGCATAAAATCCGTATTCTTTAGGATTGTATTTCTCCCATGAGCTAATAGGTTGTTCTTTTGTAAATTCAATTTTTGCTATTGATTTAATATATTTAAATCCATATTTCCAAGGAACAACTAAGCGAATAGGAGCTCCATTTTGAGCTTTCAATTTTTCTTTATAAAGACCGGTTGCAAGCAGAGTTAATGGATGCATTGCTTCATCAAGCCTTAGGCCTTCTACATAAGGATAATCTAATACTCCATTAAATCTTTGATCAGGAAATATATCAGGATCATACAAGCTTGTAAATTTTACATATTTTGCTTCTTTTGTAGGTTTTGCAAGATTAATTAATTCTCTTAATTCAAAACCTTGCCAAGGTAAATTCATACTCCAAGCTTCTACACAACGTAATCTATAAACTCTTTCAACAATTTTAAAAGCTGATAAATCAGTTAAAGTCATTGGATTTTCACATAAACCACTAATCTCTATTGAAATTGCTTTATCATTTAATTTAGACTTATTTGCTAGTTTTACGCATTCACTTTTATTAGTGCTAAATTCATAAAAATTAACATAATTATAAGCATATTCACTATCACTAGGAACTAAATCAAGATTTGTTTTACTTAATTCTTCAGCTATTGCACTACTTGAAACTAAAGTTCCTGCACCTAATTTTAAGAAATTTCTTCTATTTAAATAAAAATTTTTATTAGTTACCATTTTTTCTCCTTATTAATTTTTATTCTATGTGAAAAAAATAAATACTTATTATGAAAATTCTGTTAAACTTCCCAAAAAATATTAATTTAAAGGATATGTCATGGCAATTAAAGCTGATTACATTTGGATGGATGGACAAATTATTGATTTTGCTGATGCAAAAGTTCACTTTTTAACTCATTCTTTACATTATGCAAATGCTGTTTTTGAAGGAACTAGAGCTTATAAAACTGAAAATGGTATGGCTATTTTTAGATTACAAGATCACACAAAAAGATTATTAGAAAGTGCAAAAATAACAGCTATTACACCTCCGTTTTCTCAAAAAGAATTAGAAGACGCTCAAATTGAATTATTAAGAAGAAATAAATTTAATTCAAATACTTATATTCGCCCTTTAATTTTCTTAGGCGATGGAATTATGGGAATTTATCATGCAAAAGCTCCTGTTAGAGTTGGAATTGCTGCTTGGGAATGGGGTGCTTATTTAGGTGAAGAAGGATTAGAAAAAGGAATTAAAGTATGTTGCTCATCTTTAATGAGAAATAGCACAAAAGCAAACTTTAATAAAGCAAAAGCAAGTGCAAACTATCTAAACTCAATGATGGCTAAATATGAAGCTATTAATTCAGGTTTTGAAGAAGCTTTAATGTGTGATGAAGAAGGATTTATCGCAGAAGGCACAGGCGAGTGCTTTTTCATGGTTAAAAATGGCGTATTAATTACACCTCCAAATGATTATGCTCTAAAATCAATCACTCAAGATTCAGTATTAAAAATCGCTAAAGACTTAGGAATTAGCGTTGAAAGAAGAAGAATTAGTAGAGATGAAATTTATGTTTGCGATGAAGCATTCTTCACAGGAACTGCAGCAGAAATCACACCTATTAATTCGCTTGATCACAGAATCATAGGAAATGGCTCTCGTGGTGCAATGACTAAAAAAATCCAAGATGCGTTCTTTGATATAGTATATGGAAGAAATGAAAAATACGCTTCTTGGCTAACTTATATTTAATTTTAGAGCGTTAAATCGCTCTAAAATTACAAGAATTTGAAATAGGAATTTAAACTACACAATCTTTAGCAAATTACCAACAAATCTATGCTTTTATAAAGTCTTTTCTAATTATAAACTTATACAATGTAAAATGCCTTTTTAATCAAAAATAAGGAGTATAAATGCCAGCAGATTTGAATGATTATTTCAATAAAAATAAAAAAAATGAAAATAAAAAATCAGATTTTAATATTGATTTTAATTTTAAAGGCTTTGGTAAATTTAATGGCGTAATTATTGCTGCTATTGTAATATTTTTAATTGTCGCTATTTCAAAACCATTCGTTGTAATTAACTCAGGTCAAGTAGGTATTAGATCAACTACTGGTAAGTATGATCCTATCGCACTACAACCAGGTTTTCACTTCATAATCCCATATTTTCAAAAAGTATTAATAATTGATACTAAAGTAAGACAAATAAATTATGCAAGCTATGAAGGTGCAAACGAAAGAACTTATGGTAAAGAAAGTATTATTAATAAAGAATCAATAAAAGTAACCGATGCAAGAAACTTACCTGTATCAGTTGATATTACCGTTCAATATCGCCTTGATGCAAGCAATGCACCACAAACCATTGCTCAATGGGGACTTGATTGGGAAAATAAAATAATTGACCCTGTTATTTTAGAAGTTGTAAGAAGCGTTGTCGGTAAATACACAGCTGAAGAACTAGCAGTTAAGCGTAATGAAATAGCAACTGCAATTGAACTTGAATCAAGAAAAAGTGTAGACGCACAAGCAAATAAACCTGTATTACTTGAAAGCGTTAAACTTCGTGGAATTATTTTGCCAACTAATGTAAAAGAGCAAATTGAAAAAGTTCAAATCGCAAAACAAGAAGCAGAAAGAACAAAATACGAAGTTGAGCGTGCAAATCAAGAAGCGCTTAAAAAAGCAGCTCTAGCAGAAGGTATAGCAAAAGCAGCAATCATTGAAGCACAAGGTAAAGCAGACGCTCAAAAAATAGAAGCAGATGCACAAGCTTATGCAAACAGAGAAATAGCAAAAAGTATAAGCAAAGAATTATTAGAATTAAAGCAGATTGAAACTCAAAGACAATTTAACGAAGCTTTAAAGGTTAATAACGATGCTAAGATTTTCTTAACACCTGGCGGTGCAGTTCCTAATATTTGGCTTGATAATGCAAGCACTAAAAGAACTACAAGCTATAATAATTAATGCAAAAAATATTAGATTCGATAAGCTTTTATTTAGCTAATTTTTACGCCCAAGATTTAATACTTCTTGGGCTTTGCTTTTTGTTTTTTATAATTATTTTAATACTTGCTATATTTTTAAGAAGATTTCCGGTTTTTTCATTGTTTTTAATAATTTTTGGAATTATAAGTGAATTTGTTTTGTTTTTTATGGGTGAAAATTATATAAATATGACCTATCGCCCTGCCGAACTTGAGTTTATTAAAAACGAAAAATTATTATTTAGCGATAATATTTTTCTTGATTTTAAACTCCACAATAAATCTCAAAAAGATTTTAAAATATGCAAAATCAAATTTAGCATAAAAAAGCCTAGCAAAAATAATTTTGTATTAATCAAAAACACTCTTAAGCCTATTAAAACAATAGAAATCGTTCTTAAAGATATACCGGCTAATTCTTATGAAAAATCATTTTTAATAATACCAAGTAATGTGAAAAAATATACAATAAGCACATTTATAACTTGCTTTTAAAGGAGTAATATGTATTTATCAAGCTTTCATATTTTTACAATTTTTGCAGGATTTGTGATATATATTTTTGCTCAATATTTGCTATATTATTTTTTTAAAGAAAAAATAAAACTATATACATTTTCATTCACACTTTTTGTGTTTATGATGATTTTAACCTATTCTGTTTTACTTACTCTTGATGGTGTGCTTAAAAAAAGCGAGTTAAGAAATGTTGATGATTATAAATCACAAAACAATGTAATAATTCAAGGTCAAATTTATAATAACGGCAAAGTGCCTTTAAAAATTTGTAATTTAAATGTTAGAATTATGAATCTTAATGTTAAAAAAGTTGATGGAAGTATATTTGATACAAGCAAACATACAAGTATTTTTAAACTTAAAAAATTACAAAATTCTTATTCTTATGATTTTGAAATAGATGGAATAATTAGCGAAAATACTGCAAAAACATTTAGAGTAAATGTCCCTTATCCAAAGCATTTTACAGATTATAAACTAAGATACAATCTAAGTTGCAAATAATAATTCCTAATTTCGTAATTCTTTAAAATCTTAAAATAGGAATTTGGTTTTTGAAGTCTAGAATATCACTAAAATTTAGTTTGTTTTATATTTAAAATCCTAATTCAAATTCCAAAGATTTTGCAAGGAATTTGAAATAGGAATTTGATTTAGATTTCTTCATTCCTTTCTAAGTGTATTATTTCATCTAGCACTACTGTTGCGTATGAGCCTTTTTGAAGACTAAACTCAAGGCTAAGTTGTGCTAGTTCTTCATTATAATTTAGCTTTTCATTACTTGTGTAAGTCCATAAATATCTTCTAGAACCATTTTGAGTTTTTAGTAAATCAAAATAATCTTTATAAATATTATTTTCAATTTCTCCTAAAAATCCTTCGTTTAATTTAGGTTTAGCTCCTAAGATTATTCCTGAAGGGCTAATATCTCTTGCTAAAAATCTTTTTAAACCTTCTTCTAAATTCTCATTAAATACCTTGCCATAAGGATAGTGCTCGTATATTTCATTATCAAATAATTTAAAAAATTGTTTTTGTTTTTTTAGATTATCTACCAAGGTTTTGTCTTTATAAAGTGCTAATAATTCTTGTTTTGAAAAATCATTGCTAAATCTTGAAATCTCAATTCTTTTTGATAAATAAGTATTAAATAATTCGCTTTGAAATGCAGAAATTAAAAAATTATTTAGCTTATTATTTTTAAAACTTAATTCGTTTTTTAAGATTTCCAAACCTGTTTTTGCATTATCATTATTTTTGCCAAATCTTTGATAGCCAAAATAATTTGGAAAGCCATTTTCTTTAATATTATTAAAAACTTGCTCTATTTTTAAAGCATCAATTTTATTAACTTTTTTTAATCTTATAAAAAATGAATTACCTTTTAAATGCCCTATTTTTAACTTGTTATTGTGTAAAAAAGTATCAATAATTTTGCATTTTTCATGAGAAAAATTTGCTAATTCTTTTTCATATTTTTTTGGCATTGAAATATATTGAAAAGTTAATCCTTGCTTATCTTTAAGCCCTGCATAGCCAAAATCTCTTGCTTTTACGCCAGTTGCTGCGCTTAAGTCTTTTAACAATTCATTTGTGCTTAAGTCTTTTTTTTGTATATGCAAAATCAAATGTTCTCCAGAACCACTAAATTCATATAATGGTATTTCACGAACTACGAAATCATTTGAATTTTTAGAAAAATAAACATCAATTTTTGAATGAGTGTTTGCTCTTAAATACATATTAAATCCTTTTAATAATTTATAACATTTTTTTGATATAAATTAGTAAAAAAGGAAGTGTTATGAAAAGTTTTATTTTAAGAGTATTTAGATTTGACGCAACAAGGGATTATGAGTTTTATTATAAACCCTATGAAATTGATTTAAGAAATTGTAATGAAGATTTTACGCTTTACAATGTCTTAGAGTTAGTAAAAGAGCAAGATAGATATTTTAATATGCCTTGTGCTAGTGAGTTTGTAAGAATTGATAATAAGGTTTTATCGTTAGATACAAAGATTTTTGAATTATTAAAAGTTTTTGGAAACGATTTTTGCCTAAGTGCAATTGATTTAAAAAGAGCTAAGCTTGATTTAATGTGCGATAATAACGACTTTTTAAAAGTATTTGAAAAATTCAAAAATATTTGTGATGAAAGTGATTTTGAGCTTTATAAATCTTATAAATTTTTATATTACGCAAGTGATGTTCGTGAATATAATGAAAATTATTTAGGAGATAGTGCTTTTGTTTTTGCAGCAAAACTTCTTGAAAAATATCCTGATAAAAGAAAAGAAATTTTAGATATTGTTTTTGATGAAGAAGGTGGAATTGATTATGCTGTAAATTTAAAGCCATTTTTATACAAAGACTACGAAATTTACGAAGAAATTAAAAATAGTTTAAAGCATCAAAAGGAGATTAGATGATAACTTTAATTAATGATGATTTTAATTTTTCAAATCTACTTCAAGGTGATTTTAGAAAAACTTATGTAAAATCTTTATATACAAAACAAGAATACAAACCAAGCGAATATAAAAAAGAATTTGATGCTTGTATGGGCGAAACAAACTTAATTTGTGATGTTAGCTTACTTGATTATGCTAAGAAAAATTATAAAAACACAGCTTGTGTAATTCAAGATTTGCAAAATATAGAAATCAAAAACGATTTTAATGGTTTTAACGTTGCTGTTTATCGTGGTTTTACTATTGATTTGTTTTTACATTTTTTATCAAAAACTAAGGCAAAATTAGTTAATTTTGAAACTCAAGAATTTGAAAACGGAATTAGATACTTAGAATTAGACGAAGAATTAGCATATAAAAAAGCAGCAAAAATTGTTTTAGATGCTTATGATAGTGGAGCTGATTTTTTAGTTGTAGCTGATAGTTCAAGCTTTAAAATGTTTGATACTTTAAGCAATGAATTACAAAGAGTTTCAAATAGAGATTTTAGTGATTTTTATATTTTGCACGCAGCTGAGTTTATTTCATTAACACATGGAATTATTCCAGCAAGTTTAAAAAATCATAAATTAAAGGTTAGCTTAGTATGAAAATATCTATTGCGTGTAAAGATGTTTTGTTAGAGCGAACTTTGATTTTATTTTTAAAAGAACATTTAGTAAATAAAAAAGATTGCGATTTTTTAATAACTGACGAAAAACTTATGCACGCAAAAAAACCTCAATTTATAATAGGTTTTAAAAATGCTCATTTAAAGCTTCCTTTTAGCAAAGAGCAATTAATTGAAGCTTTATATGAGTTTTCAAGCACAATTAATCAAGATGATAATAAGGTTTTAAGTTTTGAAGAAAAACTTGATAATTTACTTAATAAATTCAAATATGATTTAATCCAATTAATGTATGAAAAATAATGTTTTAAGAGTTCAAAGCGGCTTTTTAAAAGGAAAAGCCTTAGAAAATCCATCAAAAGAAACAACAAGAGCTACAAAAAGTATTGTAAAATCTTGTGTTTTTAATGTTTTAAGAGATGAATTAAGAGAGTATATTTTTATAGAAGCCTTTGGTGGAAGTGCTAGTATGGCAATAGAAGCGATTAGCAATTATGCTAAAAAAGCCTATGCGGTAGAAATTGATAAAGCTGCTTTTAAAAGTGCATTAAAAAATACAAAAGATTTAAATATAGAAGTATTTAACGATGATACTTTTAAGCTTTTACCAACAATCATTAAAAACTTAAAAAATGAAAAAACTATTCTTTATCTTGACCCGCCATTTGATATAAGAGATGGTTTTAGCGATGTTTATCTTAAAATCCAAGAACTTTTTGAAAACTCAGGGTGCGATATAGTAATAATTGAGCATTCTAGCAAAGTAGAATTTAAATCAGGAAATTACACTTTATTTAAAAGTAAAAAATTCGGCAACACTACACTTAGTTTTTTTGCTAGGTCTTAATTTATTTACTTTAGCTTAATAGAATATAAGCCATAATTTTTCTAGTAGGGGATACGCAATCCGAAAGGAAAATTAAATATATTTTAGGGGACTTTTATGAAAAAGTTTTTATTTTTATTATTTGCTTTAACTGGCTTTACTTATGCTAGTGAAGTAGGTGCTGAAGGGCTTATTAAAGCTTATTCTGTTCTAGTTGCTGGTATAGGACTTGGTATAGCAGCATTCGGTGGTGCTATTGGTATGGGAAATGTTGCTGCATCAACAATTGCAGGAATCGCAAGAAACCCAAGCCTAGGTGGTAAATTAACTTCAACAATGTTCGTTGCAATCGCATTAATTGAAGCACAAGTTATCTATGTATTAGTTATAGGATTATTATTACTATACGGTAATCCATTTTTATAATAGTTAGGCTACTTATAGGTAGCCTTTTTTGCGTTTATGGTGGAATTGGTAGACACGCTATCTTGAGGGGGTAGTGCCAGCAGGTGTGCGAGTTCAAGTCTCGCTAAACGCACCATCAAATAATATTAAAAGGATTTTAAAGTGAAATTATTAGTGGTAGATGATAGCTCTACAATGAGAAGAATTATTAAAAATACTTTACAAAGATTAGGTCATGAAGATGTTTTAGAAGCAGAACATGGTGTAGAAGCTTGGGGGTTATTATGTGCAAATAGTGATATTGATGTTTTAATAACTGACTGGAATATGCCTGAAATGAATGGTCTTGAACTTGTTAAAAAAGTAAGAGCAGAAGCAAAATATGCTGATATGCCTATTATCATGGTAACAACCGAAGGTGGTAAAGCAGAAGTTATTACAGCATTAAAAGCTGGGGTTAATAACTACATAGTTAAACCATTTACTCCACAAGTTTTAAAAGAAAAACTAGAAGATGTTTTAGGATAATTATGCAAAAAACTTATCAAGAATTAGTTATTAAGACGAATAATTTAGAGTTTATTAGTGATTTTGTATTTGCATTTGATATTGATGCAGTTGAAGAAAAAAACAATGAATTAATAATAAGAAGTGATAAAAGTCTTGATGATTTAATTTTTGCTTTAGATGAATTACAACAAAGACTTAATGATTGTAATTTAAACATAAACCTTTCTTATTCTCTTAGCGAAAAAGAAAATAAAGATTGGATAGACGAATATAAAAAGAACATAAAACCAATACTAATAGATAATATATATATTCATACTACTTGGCAAGAGCCTAAAGTTGGTTGTATTAATCTAAAAATAGATCCAGCTTTAGCTTTTGGTTCAGGTCATCACGAAAGCACAAATTCATGTGTTGAGTTCTTACAAAAATACACTAAAGATTGCAAAACAGGGCTTGATGTTGGCTGTGGTAGTGGGATTTTATCTCTTGTTATGGCTCAATATGGTTTAAGCGTTGATGCATGTGATACTGATGAGCTTGCAGTAATTAGTACAAATAATAATTTTAAACTAAATAATCTTAGCTTAAACGATATATGGCAAGGCTCTTGTGATAAAACTAATAAAAAATATGATTTAGTAGTGGCTAACATAATTGCTGATGTAATACTTATAATAAAAAATGATTTAATAAAAAGACTAAATGAGAACGGAGTTTTAATTCTTTCTGGTATTTTAAATACTTATTCGGAAAGAATTAAAAGTCAATTTTCTTCATTGTGTTTAGTAGATGAAAAATTAAAAGGAGATTGGCTAACTTTAGTTTATAAGGTGAAAAATGAATAATAATGAAAATAAGAATTCTAACAAAAATCCAATAGTAATATTTTTGATTTTTTCACTATTGGTATTCGGTGCGTTTTCTTTATTTTTTGAAGAAGGCGGATTAGCTGATAACAATAATAAAATAAGCTATTCAGACTTTAAGAAAAAAATAGAGTCAGGTGAAATTACAAAAGTTCAAATAGGACAAACTCAAATAAAGGGTAGTGGTAATTTTAATACAAACTATACAGCAAATCTAGTAAGAGATTCAAATCTAACTACATTACTAGATGAAAAAAATGTAAATTATACTTCTTATTCAGAAAATAACTTTTTATCAAATTTATTATTTACTTGGATTATTCCTATCTTTATATTTTTTGCAATATGGGGCTTTATTACAAGCAGAATGCAAAAAAAAATGGGTGGTGGAATACTAGGGATTGGCAATTCTAAAAAATTAGTTAATTCAGAAAAGCCAAAAGTTAAATTTGATGATGTAGCTGGGGTTGAAGAAGCAAAAGAAGAAGTAAAAGAAATAGTAGATTTTCTAAAATATCCAGAAAGATACATTAAATTAGGTGCAAAAATACCAAAAGGTTTATTATTAGTAGGACCTCCAGGAACAGGTAAAACACTTTTAGCAAAAGCAGTAGCTGGTGAAGCTGAAGTTCCATTTTTTAGCGTTTCGGGTTCAAGTTTTATTGAAATGTTTGTTGGTGTTGGTGCTAGTCGTGTAAGGGATTTGTTTGAAAATGCAAAAAAAGAAGCTCCTGCAATTATATTTATAGATGAAATTGATGCTATTGGTAAATCTCGTGCTGCAGGCTCTCACATGGGAGGACACGATGAAAGAGAACAAACTCTAAACCAGCTTTTAGCAGAAATGGACGGCTTTGGTTCTGAAAGTCCTGTTATTGTGCTAGCGGCTACAAATAGACCTGAAGTATTAGATACTGCATTACTTAGACCAGGTCGTTTTGATAGACAAGTATTAGTTGATAAGCCTGATTTCAAAGGAAGATGTGATATTTTAAGCGTTCACATGAAAGATGTTAAAATTGCTAAAGAAGTAAAAGTTGAAGATATTGCAAGACTTACAGCTGGACTTGCAGGAGCTGATTTAGCAAACATAATCAATGAAGCAGCACTTTTAGCAGGTAGAAATAATAAAAAAGAAGTAGAACAAAGCGATTTGACCGAAGCAGTTGAGCGTGCAATCGCTGGACTTGAGAAAAAATCAAGAAGAATTAGCGATAAAGAGAAAAAAATAGTAACCTATCATGAATGCGGACACGCATTAATTGCAGAAACTACAAAAGGTGCTAAAAAAGTTACAAAAGTATCAGTTATTCCTAGAGGTTTAGCTGCACTTGGATACACTTTAAATACTCCTGAGGAAAACAAATTCTTAATGCAAAAGCATGAATTAATCGCTGAAGTTGATGTTCTTTTGGGTGGTCGTGCAGCTGAGCATGTATTTATAAAAGAAATATCAACTGGTGCAAGCAATGACTTAGAGCGTGCAACTGATATTATTAAAGCTATGGTTTCAATGTATGGAATGAGTGATATTGCAGGTCTTATGGTTCTTGAAAAGCAAAGAAATCAATTCTTAGGTGGTGGTCAAACCATAAAAGACTATTCAGATGATATGGCTCAAAAATTAGATGAATATGTTAAAAATTTACTAAACGAAAGATTTAATGCCGTAGTTACCACATTAGAACAATATAGTGGTGCCATTGAAACTATGGTTGAAAGACTTTATGAAAAAGAAGTTATTGAAGGTAGTGAGGTAAGAGATATTATTAAAAACTACGAAGTAGAAAACAACTTAGAAACAAGATTAAGTGAGATTGAAAAATGAATTTAATAGCAAATTGTGGAAAAAGAATAGTTTTAGTAGCTTGGATAATTTTTATACTTTTTACTTGGATTTTTTCTTTTTCTTGTTTGCTTTTTGTAGTTTTAGTTTTTTTACATTTATTTTATAAAAGAGTAGAAAGAGAAATTACAGATGATGATATTAATAATATAGTAAGTCCTATTGATGCAAAAGTAATAGAAATTAATATAGATGAAGAAAATCAAAAAATAATATTAACTTTAGATAAAACTTACTGCGGCTTATTTCTTAACTCATCAGAAATAAGAAGTGTTATAAAATCAGATAATATTCAAACGCAAGCAATTAATGGATTAAAATATAATGATAATTTTTATTCAAATGCTACTAAAATTACTTTTAACGAAGAGATATCTTGTATTTTTAAACCTGCTAAATACTGCATAAAATCAATATATAATACAAATAAAGCTTTAAAAGGTCAAAGGATAGGATTTTTCTCAGTAGGCTTAATAGATATTATTTTGCCATACAATAGCACACTTTTAGTGGGTGTTGGAGATAAAATTTTGGCTAATTCTAATATAGCAAGAATTGGAGAATAAAAAATGGAAAAAAATTCTCATAAACTAGCATATATTTTACCTAATCTATTTACAGCGGCTTCTATTTTTTTAGGAGTTTTAAGTATGCTTGCATCAATTAAAGGTGATTATGATAAAGCTATGATTTTAATTATTGTAAGTTTAATATGCGATGGAATGGATGGTAGAGTTGCAAGACTTACAAATACGGCTTCAAAATTTGGTGTTGAGTTTGATAGCTTGGCTGATATTATAGCTTTTGGTGTAGCACCTGCAATATTATTTTATTTTAATTTAGGTCAAGAATACGGAAGACTTGGCTCACTTGCTATGGCTCTTTTTATTATATTTGGAGCAATTCGCTTAGCAAGATTTAATGTAACCACAGGTACTTATGATCCTAGAGTATTTATAGGACTTCCTATACCAACTGCAGCTGTTGTTTTAGGAGTTTGGGTAGTGTTTTATAAACACCATTGTGATGGTTCTCATTTTATGGGAATTTTCATAATTTTTCTTACATTTTTATTATCATTTTTAATGGTAAGCAACGTTAGATATCCTAGTTTTAAAAAGATTGAATTTAAAAAAGCAAATATATTAAAAGCATTAATTGTTTTAATTTTTGCATGCTCGTTAATATTTTTGTTTCCTTTAGAAATATTTACATTAATTATGAGTGCTTATGTTATCTATGGTTTATCAAGAGCAATTTATAATCTTTACACGAAAAAGATAAAAAAGGAATGAGATGTTAGAAAATAATAGCGTTGCAGTTTTTATTGATGCTGAAAATGTTCCTGCAAAATATGCTAAAGACATTTTTGATTATGCTTCAAATTATGGCAATGTTATTATTAAAAGAATTTATGCTGATTGGAGTAAAGAAAATATCCAAAATTGGCGTGAAAAAATATTTGATTATGGTATTATTGCAATGCAACAATTCTCAACCTCATCAGGCAAAAACTCATCTGATATGTATCTTACAACCGAAGCTTTAAGTATATTTTATGAAAAGCAAATTGATGTTTTTGTAATAGTTTCGGGAGATAGTGATTATACAAGTTTAGTTCAAAAATTAAGAGAAAATAATAAATTAGCAATAGGAATAGGAACAAGTAAATCTATTAAATCTTATGTTAATTCATTTAATGAGTTTTTTTATTTAGATAATGAAAAAGCAAAAATAAATGATAAAGATAAATTAAAATCTATTCCACAAGAACAAAAGCACGAATTAGAACAAATAATTGAAAATCTAATAGATGAAAGAAATAGAGCTGAGTATGCAGTAATTAATTCTTTAATGCAAAAGAAATACTCTGATTTTCAAGCTAAAAACTATGGCTTTAGTAATTTTAAACAATTAATGCAAGAATTTTTAAAACAACATAAAAAATATCAAGAAAAAGTATCTGATGATAGATGCACATATTACCTTGAACTCCTTCGCCCAAGCAAGGGCGATTTAGAATAAATTAAAATATACACACATTAAAACATAACTAAAATTAAACTAAAGGAAAGAAAATGAGCGAAAGAATTATAATATTTGATACAACTTTAAGAGATGGTGAGCAAAGCCCAGGTGCTTCAATGAATACAGAAGAAAAAATCCAAATAGCCTTAGCACTTGAGCGTTTAGGCGTTGATGTTATGGAAGTTGGCTTTGCAGCATCTAGCCCAGGTGATTTTGAAGCGATTAATAAAATCGCACAAATTATTAAAAACTCAAGCGTTTGTTCGCTTGCACGCTGCGTTGAAAATGATATTATTCAAGCAGGTAAAGCACTTGAGCCAGCAGCTAAAAAACGCATTCATACATTCATTGCAACAAGCCCAATTCATATGGAATATAAGCTTAAAAAAACTCCGGCAGAAGTTTTAGCAACTGCAGTTAAAAATGTAAAATTAGCAAAAAGCTTATGCGAAGATGTTGAGTTTTCTTGTGAAGATGCTTTAAGAAGTGATATAAATTTCTTAAAAGAAATGGCAGATGCAGTCTATGAAGCAGGTGCAAGAACATTTAATATCCCTGATACGGTTGGATATAGATTACCTGATGAAATATATAAGGTATTTAAAGAAATAAGTGATTATACAAAAGGAAGGCTTATAGTATCAGCACACAATCACAACGACTTAGGCTTAGCTACTGCAAACACACTTGCTGCTATTAAAGGCGGTGCTAGACAAATTGAAGTTACGCTAAATGGTTTAGGAGAGCGTGCAGGAAATGCAGCTTTAGAAGAAGTTGTGATGGCTTTAAAGGTTAGAGCTGATGAATTAGGAGAATTTTACACCACTATAAATCATAAAGAAATCTATCCATCAAGTAGATTATTATCAAACATAATCGGTGTAAATCCACAACCAAATAAAGCAATCGTAGGTAAAAACGCATTTTCTCACGAAAGTGGCATTCATCAAGACGGAGTATTAAAACACCCTGAAACTTATGAAATCATGAAAGCTAGTGATATTGGTTTAGTTCAAGATAATTTAGTTTTAGGAAAACACAGCGGAAGAGCAGCATTTAATGACAAATTAAAAGCGCTAGGCTTTAGCTTAGAAGCTGAAGAGTTAAATCGTGCATTTGCTGAGTTTAAAGACCTTTGCGATAAGAAAAAAGAAGTGTTTGATGATGATTTAATAGCTATTGTGGCTGCTGATAAAATTAAAATTGAAGAGAAATTTAAGCTTATCAATCTTCAAGTAAGCGATTGCTCATCAGCACTTGCAACTGCTGCAGTTACAATGGAATGCGATGGCGAAACTATCCGTGAAGCTGCTATTGGAGATGGCGTGATTGATGCAGTATTTAAAGTAATTGATAGAGCAAGTAAGGTTAATGGTAGCTTGCTTGATTACAAGGTTGATGCAGTTAGTAAAGGTAAAGATGCCTTAGCTCAAGTAAGTGTTAAGGTTAGTTTTGAAGGTCAGCGTGCTATTATTGGACACGGACTTGATTTAGACACTATGAAAGCTAGTGCTAAAGCATATTTAGGTGCTTTAAATAGCTATATTTCAATGAATAAATAATGCAAGAAATTATAGATTTTTCAAATGAATTTAATAAGTTTGCTAAGGAGAATTCCTTAGCACTTGTTGAATTAGAACAAGCAAATTTCATAGCTGCATCAAAAAATGTATTAAACTTAGAAAATATAGTAAAGAATATTATCTCTTCAACATTTTATAATTTATATAAAGGCGTAGTTTTTTCTGATTTAGATTTATTCATAGATAGAATACAAATATCACAATTTAGCCTAATTGATAAAAAACATATGATGTTATTACTAATCGCAAGTAGAAGTGAAAAATATGCACAAACACTAGCAGGAAATCTAAAAGAAGATGAGAGAAAATTCCTTAATTCTTATCTTAAAAAAACAAAAGAATTTGTAAATTATGTCCTTGATAAAAACAATAAAGATGAAGTAGCTTTATTTTTATACGATTTAAATGCTTTTAGAAAATATGTTAAAAAAGATGAGTTTTTAATGCCGATGAAAATCACTCAAGCATTTAACTGGGTTAAAAAAATAGAAGAAAAAGATGTTTTAAAAGAGTTAGAAAAAACAAATCAAGCATTATTTTTATCAAGAAGAAAATATTATGATAAATTAGACTTATACAAAGACTTGGTAAAAGATTATAAAAATTACGAAAAACGCTTAAATATTTTAATAAAAGATACTCAAAACAAATTCTAATTTCCTAATTCAAATTCCACAAATTTTTTTAAGAATTTGAATTAGGAATTTGATTTCGTAATTATACGAAATCAAATTATGATTACTTACTCAAAGCCTCGTTTAAATCAAAAGGCCAAGCTTGATAACCGGTAGTATCTTTTAACTGAATTTCAACACTTGGAGTTGTTGAACCATACTTAAACTCCATTAAATAAGGACTTGGAGCAGAAGTAAATGCACCATTTGCTAAATCAAAATTAGCTCCTGCAGTAGCCGAATAAGTAAAAATTGAGTTTTTATCAGCATTGTATTTTGTTAAAGATGTTACAGGACTATACCACTCATGCCCTCTTTGCTTACCATATTCCCAAACTTGCTCTACACTCATTTTTTTCTCATCTATTTTATAAACAACAGCACGAGAATACTTTAGCGTAGCAAATGCAGGTTGTTCCATACCACGGCTATCTCCATTATCAAATACCGTAATATAAGTAATGCCTTTTTTGCTCATTTCATTAATTATATAAGCTGTATGTTGTGTCCATGTAAAGTCAAATCCGCCTTCATCATTTTCATATCCTGGGCATTTGCTATAATCATCTTCACAAACTATTTTTTTACCTTTATTATCAACAGGTTGTAATAAATACTTTCTAAACTCATCTTTCCAGCCTTTATGAGCGCCTAAAATCCATTTGATTTTTTTATCACGACCAATTTTTACAATAGCATTTTGATGGCGTGATGAAATTATAATGCTATCATCAAATTTATCATAGCTAACACTATTTACATGAGCCCAGTTTCTACCTGCTCCAGTTCCTACAATATCTCCAAATTTATCGCTACTATCAAGCTTAGCTAATTCTTCAGCACTTAAGGTTTGACCTGCTTTATTTGCATCAATATTTAAACAAACTGCACCTTGATCAAGAACTTTTAAAGCTATATCTCTATATGGATCAAGTATTTCGTAAAGTCTAAAATCATCAACCACATTGCCATCTCTATCAATTTCTACAATAACATCTCTTACAGTTCTAACATTTTTACCATCAGGGCGAAGGGTATTTGCACTAGCAACCCTTAAAAAATAATTACCATTAGCAGCTACATCTAATTGATGTGAGTAATCAACATAATTAGCAGGCAAACGACGATTGAAAATCTCTCTTCCCATAATATCGTATTTTGCGTATCTTTGACCATAACCCCAAACTAAAGCACCATCAGTATCTTGCTTAAAGCCCATCATAACACCAGCTTTATATTGTTGTTCAAAATCATAAATAGGATTTGCGAACATATACCAGCGAACATCACCTGCTGTATCTATTATGAAATTTTGTGGATAATAATTCCATTCTAAAGCACCACCGGTAGGATTATTCCAAACTACATTTGAGCCTGCTCCACTTTTTTCTGTAATATTATTTACAAAATAAAGCCTATCTTTAAACTCAGGATCTACCTTGGTAATCTTTGCTTCACTAAATAAAGCTGATTTTTGAAACTTTAGTCCATTAGGCTCAACATAAACAGCACTAGCATACATTTCATATACTTCATTTTCTATTCTTTCGCTTTTGCCGTTTGCTTCTTTTGTATAGCTAACTTTTACAGTATTGTAATAATCAGGATAAAGTCCAAATACAGGAATACCACCATGAGTTAATAAAAACTTATTAGCCACTTTATATTTTAAAGGCACTCCGTTTTTCTTAGGAACAATTTCAACACTAACATCACTTAATTTATACCCACCATTTTTAATTACTGCAGTAAGAGGTGCGATTTTATAAGGGTTCATTACAACCTCACCTATTTTACCTTGTTTTGTATAATCAGTTTTTGCTCCACTAGCACCACCTATTGCATAAGCACTTGTTGAAAGAATTGCAGCAGCTGCAAATAAACTTAAAAATTTTTTCATCTTAAACTCCTTTTATGGCTTAATTATTACTTATTAATATAAACTAGCGTTCTTATTTAAAATATTGCATTTATAAAAATCTAATTCCGAATTCAAATTCTTATTGATTTTTTTAAAAATGTAGAAAAATTAAACACAATTTAAGATTTTTTATAAAAAATATAAATTTTAAGCTAAAATTAATTTTAAAAAAGATAAAATAAAAAGTTTGTGCTTAAAAATAAGCTTAAGCGAAACTTAGAAAAACAAAGGCCTTTTACTTTTCTAAAACTCACGATAAGAAAGGTAAAAAATGTTTAAAAATTATACAAAAAGACAAGTTGCAATCATAACTTCGTCAGCTCTTGGAATGTGTCTTGAGATGATGGATATTATGTTTATTGCTTATGCACTTAGCTCTATTATGAATGAGTTTAATCTTAGCGGTAAAGAAGCTGGATTTATCTCAACTGCAACGAATTTAGCAATGTTAGCAGGTGGGCTTATATTTGGTTTTTTAGCTGATAGATATGGTAAGATTAAAGTATTTTCATATTCAATTATTTTCTTTGCTGTTGGAACGGGGCTAATATTCTTCGCAAATACTTATTATTGGTTAATTTTATTTAGAGTTTTAGCAGGACTTGGTGCTGGTGGAGAATACGGCATTGGAATGAGTCTTATTAAAGATGAATTTGGCAATAAAAATATGGGGAAATACTCAAGCATTATTGCTATTTTTGGTCAAATCGGTGCTGCAATGGCTGCAATCTTAGCAGGAATGCTGCTAGCTTTCGGTTGGAGATATTTATTCTTAATCGGTCTTGTGCCTGTTATTTTAGCAGTTGTAATTCGCTTAAAACTTGATGAAGCACCGATTCAAAAATCAAGCAAACAAGAATTTCTTAAAGCATTTAAAAGCAATATTTATTTAAGCATTGCACTAAGCATTATGGCAAGTATTCAAATCGCAGGGTATTTTGGTATGATGAACTGGCTTCCTAAAATGGCTCAAACTAGCCTAAATCTAACAAGCTCAAGTGCAAGTTATTGGATGGTTAGCACTATTTTTGGAATGAGCGTTGGAATGTGGGTATTTGGTAAGTTTTTTGATAGATTTGGACCAAGACTTAGTTATGCAGTGTTTTTATTAGGCTCAGCTGCTTTAGTGTTTTCATTTGGCTTAGTTAGCAATTACACAGAGCTTTTAATAATAGGTTTTATCATAGGATTTTTTAGCAATGGAATGTTTGCTGGATATGGTGCATTAGTAAATATTTTATATCCTGCAAATGTAAGCTCAAGTGCAAATAATCTAATAATAAACACAGGTCGTGCTGTTGGGGGCTTTAGCTCAGTAATTATTGGAATATTACTTGATTTATACGGAAGTGTTGTAGTGGTTATGGGATTTTTGAGTGCTTTATACCTTATAAGTTTTTGTATTATGCTAAGTTTAAAAGAATTAAAATATGATAAGTTTTTACAACTAAAGGAGAAAAATTGAAAACAATAATTGCCTTAGATTTTGATAGTTTAGAAGAGAGCAGAAATTTTGTAAAACAAATCTCATTTGATAATTTACAAAATTACGCAAAAGAGCATAATTATGAATGCGTTATGCCTTATCTTAAAGTTGGTATGTGGCAATACTACACTGCAGGAAATGATTTTTTAAAAGAGCTTAAAGATTTAGGTTTTAAAATATTTTTGGATTTAAAATTAATTGATATTCCAAATACAATTTATAACGCTACTAAAACGCTTTTAAAAAACGATATAGATATTTTAAGTCTTCATTCTTTTGCAGGCGAAAAAGCCTTAAAAGCAGCTGTTAATGCTAAAAATGAACTTGATAGTAAGTGCGAATTATTTGGAATAAGCGTTCTTACATCTTTTAGCGAAGCTGAGTTTAAGAGCGATTTAGGATTTAATGGTTCAATTAGCGAATGCGTAAAGCAACGCACAAATATTTGCAAAATCGCAGGTCTTGATGGCATAGTAAGTAGCGCTTATGAAGCAGAGTTTGTAAAATCTCAAGGACTTAAAAGCCTTACACCTGGCATTAGATTTAAAGGCACTGATGCAAACGATCAAGCAAGAGTTGCAACGCCAAAATTTGCACTAGAAAATAATATTGATTATATAGTAGCTGGTAGAATGATTACAAAAAGCACTAATCCTATTAGAGCTTATTTTCAATGTTTAAAAGGAGAAGAAAATGAATAAAGAAGTAGCTAGCGAAGTTGTAAAGATTTTAAAAGATTGTGAAGCGATTTTTATTAATACAAAAGAGTTTTTCACATATTCAAGCGGTATTAAAAGCCCTATATATTGTGATAATCGTGTATTAATTAGCTATCCAAAAGAAAGAAAAATAATAGCAAATCATTTAGCAAATCTAATTAAAGAAAAAGTAAAAGATGTTGATTACATAGCAGCGACAGCTACAGGAGCTATTGCTCACGGAGCTTGGGTTGCTGATATTTTAAACAAACCTTTAATTTATATCTTATCAAAGAACAAAACCCACGGAAGAGCAAAAATGATTGAAGGAAGCTTTAAGCACGGAAGCACTTGCGTAGTGTTAGAAGATTTAATCTCAAGTGGGGGTTCTAGTATAGCAGCAGTAAGCGCAGCAAGATCACACGGACTAGATGTAAAAGGAGTATTTTCAATATTTAGCTATGAACTAAATCAAGCTAAACAAAATTATGAAAGCATAAATTGTCCTGCATACTCACTTAGTGGATTTTCTGCATTTAGCGGATTTTTAAGTGATGAAGAAGTAAAAGTGCTAAACGAGTGGCGTGAAGCTCAAAAATAATCTTAATTCCTAATTCAAATTCTTTTAAATTTTTTAAGAATTTGAATTAGACTTTTATATCAAGCAATTTTGTGTCGCTAAGTTCATTTATGAAGTCTTTTGTATAAGATATAAAATCTCCCAGCTTATCGCTATTAATCAAATCTTTTAATTTATCTTCGCTTATTTTTAATTCATTGCTTATATTTTGGATATTAAATTTTTGTAATATTTCTTTTTCGTTATTATCTAAAGATTGTGATTTTTTAAGTTTTTCAATTATATTATTTAGTTTGACTTGTTCTTTTACTCTTTTAATTTCTTCTTCAGCTATATCAACATCAGCTTGTTTATGAAGTGGAATACTCATAAAAGGTTGATCATCAAAAAACACTCCGTATTCATAAACAATATCTTTAAAATCATATTTTTCAGCAATTGTTATATAACCATCAAGATTTTTATCCATACTAATAGTTTTATCAAGTGCTTTGCTAATACTGCCTGCATTATCTTTATTGATAGCAAAAAGACTTGGAACATAACTTGCAACTTTAGTAGCTTGTCCTGAACCATCTTTAGTTGGCTCTATATATAAAGAAAATGCTCCTATAGTATAATTAATTTCTTTTTTATCTACTTCTCCATCGTTATTTCTATCAGCTGCTAAAAAATTACTTTTATATGCCACATCACTAAACCACCCAGCTACAAAACTTGCTGCATCTTTATCTAAA